>CASFCZ010000013.1 GCA_949293325.1 uncultured Eubacteriales bacterium
ACAGGTGAAGCTATTATACAGAATATATATGTATTTGAAGGACGTACACCAAGGTGAGGTTCTGTAGCTATTACAAAAGGACGAAGGTAAAGGGAAGTGCCCTCAACAGATGGTACCCAATCCTTTTCAACCTTAACAAGCTCCTTACAAGCCTGGATAAAGTCCTCTACAGGAATAGTTGGCAAACACATTCTACGGTTTGTGTTGATCATTCGTTCAGCGTTTCTATCAGGACGGAAAAGCTGTATATCTCCCTTTGGAGTGCGGTATGCTTTAAGTCCCTCAAAAGACTCCTGAGCATAATGGAATACCATCGCAGCAGGATCGAGTGCTAAAGGAGCATACTCTACAATACGTGGATCATGCCAGCCTTTGCCTTCAGTATAGTCCATCATGAACATATTGTCTGTGTAATACTGACCGAAGCCGAGATTATTTTGATCTGGTTTCTCCTTTGGATTTTTTGAAAGATTGTATTTGATATCTAACATTAGTATCCTTCTTTCTTATTTTTTTTAATTTTATCATTAGTATATAGCTTTTTATTATAAATTTCAACTGTTTTTTTGAGTTTTCCGCTAATAAAATTCATTTTTCAAAAAAATTAATATATAATTATGTGGAAATTAAAAAAAGATATGGTATAATAAAATAAGTGGTTTTGACCTTTTGCAGACTAAGTAAAAAATTAGCTCTTGTCTGTACATATAATTTTTCTGTAAAATTACGCTAAAAAATAAGGTCAATTAAACGCATAAAAAAATTATCTGATTTTATTGGAGGGAATAATATGAAAAAACGCCTTGTTGCCATATTGATGTCAGCGGCCATAGCAAGCAGTTCATTTGTTACGGTATTTGCAGAGAATACTGCTGTAAGTAACGAAAGTACAGAACCAACTACAGAGCCCCTTACAGAGGAAACTACTGAGTCAACTACACAGCCCACAACTGAAACTACAACAAAGGAAACTACAACCGAAACTACAACTGTATCTACTACAGAAACAACTACCAGGTCGGATAATGTATCTCAGACATACAATATTACTGTTGAAGTTGGGGATACTTATAATCTCGGAAACAGGATATCTGTAGATGCAGGTGATCTTGACTGGAGCTCTGCAGATGAAAGCGTTGCTACGGTCAGCTCTTCAGGTAAGCTTACAGCTGAAAAAAAGGGAACAGTGTATATTAATGCATACGGAAGTGTCGGAAGTACAACCTACGACTATTATTTCGATATAACTGTGGAGAGAAATGATGATGACGATGACGATGATGATGACTACGACAGGACTTTTACCATAGATGTAGGCGACAAGAAGGATCTTTACGATTATGTAGATGATGATTATGATTCTGACGAGTATGATTGGTCATCAAGGTCAAAGTCAACGGTTACTGTTGATGATGATGGTATTATTGAGGGTATCAAGGAGGGTACTGCTGTTATTATTGCCGAATCAAATGATGAAGAGTACAGGTTTAAGATAACAGTAAGAGATGATGATGACGATAATGACGATGATGTATCAACAAAGACAAGCTGGGAGTTCTATCTGGACGAAGGCGACAAGCTTGATTTGAGTCTTTTTATGGATGAAGATCCGGAGGATTGTGACTGGGATGTTGATGATGGGGATGTAGTGGACCTTGACGAAAATGATGGTGAAATAAAAGCTCTTGAAGAAGGGGAAACCGTTATAAGGGCAGAAGGCGATGATGATTATAAGTTTACAATCAATGTCTCATCAGACTATACTACCAGAACCTTGACTGTAAAGAAAAACGAAACAAAGAGTTTTGAAAATCTTCTTGTGGAGGATGTTGATGAATACAGTATCCGTTCTGACAGGACCTCAGTTGTCAAGCTTTCTGGAGACAGTGCGGTAACTGGTGTTGCAAATGGTGTTGCAACCATTACCTGTAAGCATGATGACGGGGATGTTGTACAGATTATAGTTACGGTTTCAGGAACAGCTACAACTACAACAACCACCACTACTACTACAACAACAACCGAAGCTACTACAGAGACCACTACAGCTGCTCCAACTACAACTACTGTGGCACCTGTTAATTTTACAGATATATCTTCAAGGGCATGGGCTGTAAATGCCATTAAAAATATGGCATCAAAGGGCTTTATTGTAGGAAGAAACAGCAGTACATTTGCCCCTGATGATACTTGTACAAGGGCTGATTTTACTATAGTATTGGTAAAGATGCTGGGACTTAATATAACTGCAAATGGTAATTATGCAGATGTTGAGACAGGAAAGTATTATTATAACTATGTGAGTACAGCTATGACTAACGGAATTGAAGCAGGGGTGGTAAATGGTCTTTTCAGACCTACTGAAAGTATTACCCGTGAGGAAATTATGGTAATGGTATATAAGGGTCTTGCCGAGGTAGGTGTTCAGATGAATACAGATACCCAGTGCCTTGCAAAGTACACGGATAGTGCCATGATAGCACAAGAAAATAAGGCTGCCGTGGCTGCTCTTATTAATTTAGGTGCAGTTGCAGGTGATTCTGATACTACTATTTCACCTGCAAAGAATATTACAAGGGCACAGATGGCTGTATTGCTTAATAATGTTTACAATGTTTTAAATAAGTAAGGAGAAATAAATGGAAACTATTAAAATAGGTCTTCTGGGACTTGGTACTGTAGGTACGGGGGTGTATCGCTTACTGGAAAGACAGGCTGAGGAGATAAGAAATAAGACCGGTGTTAATACTGTTATAGATAAGGTGCTTGTAAGAAATTTATCCAAAGTGAGAGAGGGTATTTCACCGGATATTCTTACGGATAAGCCTGAGGATATTTTAAATGATCCCGATATTAAGATTGTAGTTGAAGTAATGGGGGGTATAGAACCTGCCTATGGGTATATAAAGACTGCCCTTACATCAGGTAAAAATGTAGTTACTGCCAATAAGGATCTTATTGCTGAAAGGGGTGGCGAGCTTATGGATCTTGCTGCCGACAATAAGTGTGACCTGCTTTTTGAGGCGGCAGTGGCGGGAGGAATTCCTATTATCAGACCTCTTAAACAGTGCCTTGCAGGGAATAATATTACGGAAATAATGGGCATAGTAAACGGAACGACCAACTTTATCCTGACTAAAATGACTAATGAGGGCATGGAGTTTGAGGACGCTCTTAAAATGGCCCAGGAGCTTGGTTATGCTGAAGCTGATCCTACTGCGGATATTGAAGGTCTGGATGCAGGCAGAAAAATAGCCATTATGGCATCCATTGCCTTTAATTCAAGGGTTACCTTTGATGACGTTGATATTGAGGGTATTACAAAGATAACAGCTAAGGATATATGCTATGCAAAGGAATTGGACTGTGATATTAAGCTTCTTGGTATAGCGGCAAATACTGAGGGAGGCATTGAGGTAAGCGTACATCCAATGCTTATTCCAAGTAGTCATCCTCTTGCATCTGTAAACGATGTGTTTAATGCTGTATTTGTTCATGGTGATGCGGTTGATGATGCTATGTTCATGGGCAGAGGTGCAGGTATGTATCCTACTGCAAGTGCCGTTGTAGGAGATATTATTGATATTGCAAGAAATATCAAATTTAACTGTTGCGGAAGGATAGGCTGTACCTGTTATAAAAATCTGAGTATTAAAAAACCAGA
>CASFCZ010000014.1 GCA_949293325.1 uncultured Eubacteriales bacterium
TCTTTACTGTCATTAATACCCTTGATAAGAGAGTACTCATAAGTAACACGTCTTTTTGTAACATTGGCATATGTTTTTGCAGCCTTAATTACATCTTCTATACTGTACCGCTTTGCTACAGGCATAATTTTTTGCCTGATATCATCATTGGGTGCGTGTAAACTTATTGCAAGTGTAATCTGAAGCTTAAGTTCCATGAGATCGTAAATCTTATCCACCAGACCACAGGTAGACAGTGTAATATGTCTCATACCTATGCCTATACCCATATCGGAGTTAATAATGTTAAGAAAGTCTATTACATTGTTATAATTATCCAAAGGCTCACCACTGCCCATAATAACTATATTGGATATCCTCTCACCTGTATCCTTGTGTATTTTATATATCTGGTCGGCTATTTCTCCGGAAAGCAGGTTTCTTTCAAGTCCGTCAATCGTACTTGCACAGAAGGAACAGCCCATTCTGCATCCAGCCTGGGAGGAAACACATACCGCATTACCATATTCATAGTGCATAAATACACTTTCTATCAGTGTATTGTTTCCTATGTCAAAAAGATATTTTGAAGTATTATCCTGAGATGAGCGAAGAATATCCACTATCCTGAGATTGCTGATATAAAATTCCTCTGCAAGCTTTGAACGAAGCACCTTAGATATATCCGTCATTTCCTCAAAGCTTTCACACTGTCGCCCATGAAGCCACGTGAATATCTGTTTTGCTCTGAATGGTTTTTCTCCCATTGCTTTAAGTCTTTCCTGAAGTTTATCAAGGGGAAGACTTCTTATATCTGTCTTTTCCATCAGCTTTTCCTCACAAACTTAGCTATAAAAAATCCATCTGTACCAAAGTCTCCGGGCAGTATCTGTATGTAACCGTCCTTTGCAGTACTGCACTTTACTTTATCAGGAAGCAAAGGAGATATGTCAACAGGTTCATAATCGAAGTTATCTAAAAACCACCTTACATTACCGAGATTTTCCTTATATGAAACTGTACAGGTGGAATATATCAGAGTACCGCCTTTTTTAACATAGGTTGCACTTGCTGTTAATATTTTCCTTTGAAGCTCTACAAGGGAAATTATATCATCATAAGTTTTGTTATACTTTATATCCGGCTTTTTCCTTACAAGGCCAAGACCTGAGCAAGGGGCATCTGCAATAAGGCAATCTGCAGTTTCAGCATATCGCGCATCAAAAACAGATGCATCGGAAAGAACAGGCTCAATAATATTTAAGCCCAGACGCCGGGCACCTTCCTCTAAAAGTTTTAGTTTATGCTCATGTATATCTCCTGCCAATATTTTTCCCTTATCCTTCATAAGATAAGCACAGTAGAAGCTTTTTCCTCCCGGGGCCGCACATACATCCATTACCACATCACCCTCACGGGGATCAAGGAGTTTGGCAGCTAACATGGAACTTTCGTCCATTATGTGAAACAAACCCTGCTGATACGCTTCTGCCTGGGATATATCACTTGTTCTGGAAATATATAAACTGTCTGATGAAATACACCCATCGGTAACTGCAATGTTGTCCTTTGCAAGGATAGATTTAAGCTCAGATGCGTTTGTTTTACAGGTATTGATACATATACCTATGCGTGGTGCAAGATTATTTTCAACACACATTGCTCTGACTTTATCAAAATCAAATTCATTAAGCCAGTATTCAATTATCCATTTCGGATAAGAATATCTGACAGAAAGAAAACCAATAGGATCCTTTTCCTCATCAGGATATTTAATAGAATTTTTATTCCTTACTATATTACGCAAAACTCCGTTTACAAAGCCCGAAAGTCCCTGAAATCCTTTTTTCTTTATTAAAGAAACCGCTTCGTTACAGGCTGCACTGTCAGGGATTTTATCCATATATATTATCTGGTATACAGATATCCTTAAGCAGTTAATAACAAGAGGTTTCATCTTATTTATGGGCGTCCTTGAAAAGGATGAGATAATATAGTCAATATTAATAAGATTTCTTAATGTGCCGTTTACCAGTTCCGTAACAAAGCCCCTCTGTACAACAGAGAGCTGTTTGTTTTTCTTAAGGATATTTCTAAGGACAATATTGTTATAGCCCTTTTCGCTTAATATATCAGTTATGGCATACAGCGCAATTTCTCTTTCATTCATATATAAAAACCTCAACTATTTATTGCACAAGGCAGATTTATGAAAGTTCCTCCGTGTATTGTATATTGTTATTCCTATCCATAACATATTTGGTAATAAGAGGAAAAACATACTTACAGTTTTTAAGTGCACTTACATCCTCTGAAGCAAACCTTTGCTTACTGAAATACATAGGAAAAATATTGGCAAATTCATCATAATCAACCTCAACAGGCTCATACAGCGGCTCGTATCCAAGCTTACCCGGCATGCCGAAAAAAACCAGCCTGCCCATTTCAATGCGGGCAAAATATGTCCTTGGTATTTCATTAAGGACTTTTCCATTCGTTTTTAATTCAACTGTTTCTTCTCCTATGCCTTTAACTATGCTAAGCCATGCCTCATTAGGTAACATAACGAACCTCCAAAAAAACTCTTTTATTTTTTATTAAAAAATTGTATACTGTAATTATATCATACTTTTACCGTGATAAAAAGTTTTTTTTGCAAAGGAGCATAAATTTATGATAAAGACAATTTTTTGGGCTATAAAACTTGTAGTAAGTCTGATAATCAATGAACCCTCCAGATTGTATGCAAACAATCTTGAAAAAAAGGGTATGACAGAGGAGCATGATGCTTATGTTTATAATAAAGTAAGCAAATGGGCTGGATATGTTATAAAGTCTACAGGTTCAAAAGTTAATGTATACGGTCTTGAAAATCTTCCTGAAGACGGGGCGATGCTTTTTGTTTCAAATCATCAGAGCAACTTTGATATTCCTCTCCTTCTTTCAGCCATTCCTATTCCAAAGGGATTTATAGCTAAAAAGGAACTTGAAAATGTACCTTTTATTACAAAGTGGATGAAACATATAAAGTGCCTGTTTATGGACAGAGATGATATGAAACAGTCTATGCAGATCATAATTGAGGGAATAAAGCAGCTTAAGGAGGGATATTCAATGGTTATCTTTCCTGAGGGCACAAGAAGTAAGGGAGGCCCCATGGGTGAATTTAAGGCAGGAAGCTTTAAGCTTGCAACCAAGGCAAAAGTCCCTGTTGTTCCTTTGACTATTGACGGTACCTACAGGCTTTTTGAAGGCAATGGCAACAGGATAGCAGCCGATACGGTAAATCTGTATATACATAAACCAATAAATACTGCAGATCTTACCAAGGATGAAATAGCTGTACTTCATGACAGAGTGTACGATATAGTTGTTTCTAAGCTTCCAAAGCACTGATAGAAATTAAGAATAATTGAATTTTAGTAATTTTTGTTGACAACAGGGACAATTAAATATACAATGATGTTTGAATTCGTCTGCATATCGGGTATATACCCAATAAAATAAGTTATATCTTAGAAATAAACATCTTTTAGGTTTATATTATCCATTTTTTCCCTGATGTTATCACAAGGAGGTTTATTGATGCCTGATAATGAAAATTCACGAGAAAATAAAAATGTCCCTGCGGAAAATAATCATGAGCTTGATTTGTATAATGATGATAAAACAAAAGAAATAGTCAGCAAGCTTTTTGATGAATTTGCCGGAGAAGGGGAAACCAATTATTTTGCTGATGTTTCTGATTCGTTTATGGATTCGGATAACGATGAGGAAGAAAGTCTTGGGGACAGCATAGCCAGAAGACGCAAACGAAACGGTTCTTCTGCAAAGAAATCAATTGTATTTAGGAAAAAAGCAAAAAAACATAGGGATGACGAGTTTGAGGAATCTGATGAGGATACCTCTGTTGATAAGGCAGAAAACGAAAACGGAGATGCTGTAAAGGAGCCTCCCGATTTGGAAAAAACTATTATTTTACCCAAATTAAGTAATTTTTTTAAAAAATCATCATACGATAAAGATGAGGATGGAGATGATATAGATGACTTTTTTGCCGACCTTGCCAGAGACAGTGCAAAAAGATCAAGACAAGCAGTTGAAAATGAGGCAAAAAACGAAACTATATCCCGGGAAGACAATACTGACCACTCAAAAGAGGCTGTTGCTGCCTCTGAAGATGAGGAAAATATAACAACTTCAAAGGAATCAGAACCACGCAAGCGTTATGGTGAAAGTGCCTTTGAAAACTTTAAGTCGGTATATGACAGCTCTGATGAAGAAGTATCCGATGATGATGAGAATGATGACTCTGAAGATGACAGAGTAGTTGAAATAGGTGTGGGACGTATTATAACCATTGCCGCATTTGCTGTATGTGTGATTGCTATTGTTGTGCTTGTATTCAGTAATATAAATTATTCACGTCAGCTGGATGAGGCACGCTCTCAGATAACAGAGTTACAGAAAAACAGTTCTTCCACCTATGAAACGGAGCTTGAGGAACTTAAGCAGCGTGTAGCAGACCTTACTTCGGAAAATGAAAGCCTTATAGCTGCCTCAGCTGATGCAGATGATCCACACACCGCTGCTGTGCAGATATTGAATGAGGCTCAAAGTGAAATTGCTTCAGAGGAAAGTACGGATACATCACTTAGTCAGGGTGAGTCAGCAGGTAATACATATACAGTAAAGGCTGGAGATACCTTCTGGAGTATCAGTCAGAGCGTTTACGGAAACGGTGCAGAGTATCAGAAGATACTTGATGCAAATGGAATGACTGAAAATTCAGTACTTAACGAAGGTCAGGTACTTAATATTCCAAATTGATTTTGGGAGGAAATATGGACTATAACAAATTAACCCTTGCTAAACTCAGAGAATTGGGAAAGGAACGAGGAATTAAATCAATATCAACTTTTTCCAAAGGCAAGTTGATAGAACTTTTGTCGGATATGGATAAGGAGTCACCTGGTGAAACAAGTGAAACTATCACATCAGCTAAGGCTGATAAAATAGTAAATAACAAGGAAAAACAAAGGGATGCGGTTAATCCCCTTGAAAATAATCAGAATCATCATAATGATAATTCAGCTAACACCGAATCCTTTTCCTATGAAAAACTTGATAGTGGTCAACTTGGTGCAGGTATACTGGATGTTCTGGCAGATGGTTACGGCTTTTTACGTACAGGCAATTATGCTTCAGGTGAGGATGATATATACGTTTCACCTTCACAGATAAGAAGATTTGGATTGCGTACAGGTGACTATGTTGTCGGCAGTATGCGTATACCTAAGGATAACGAACGTTACAGAGCTATGCTCCTTCTAAAAACAGTAAACGGAGATCCTGTTGATAATTTTCATAAACGTCCTGATTTTGACCGACTTGTTCCGGTCTTTCCTAAAGAAAAACTGAAAATGGAGACCGGTTCGGATAATATTGCCGGTAGATTGATAGATCTGGTTTCACCCATAGGCAAGGGACAAAGGGGAATGATTGTTGCCCCTCCTAAGGCAGGCAAAACAGTCCTTATAAAGCAGATAGCCAAGGCTGTTCAGGAAAATGCTCCCGATGTGAAGATGATAATACTCCTTATAGATGAACGTCCGGAAGAGGTAACTGATATAATCAGTTCAGTATCACCAATGGTAGATGTAGTTTATTCCACCTTTGATAAACCCCCTGAGCATCATGAAACAATTGCGGAGTTTGTACTGGAAAGGGCAAAAAGGCTGGTAGAACAGGGAAAGGATGCCATTATCCTTCTCGATAGTATCACAAGACTTGCCAGGGCTTATAATCTCACTATCCCGCCTAGTGGCAGAACTCTTTCAGGTGGTCTTGATCCTGCATCTCTTTATTTCCCTAAAAAATTTTTTGGAGCGGCGCGTAATATAAAAAACGGTGGCAGCCTTACTATTCTGGCAACTGCCCTTGTTGATACAGGCTCAAAGATGGATGATGTTATCTTTGAAGAATTTAAGGGTACAGGTAATATGGAACTTGTTCTGGACAGGAATCTTTCGGAAAAACGTATCTTTCCTGCCATTGACCTGAATAAGTCAGGTACAAGACGGGAGGATCTTCTTCTTAATCGTAACGAGCTTGACTGCCTTTACACACTTCATAGAATGGCAGGGAATGTATCAACTGTTGAATTTACCTCCAACATAATAGAAATTATGAATAAAACCCATAATAATGTCGAATTTATAAATTATATTAAAAAACATGGAAAAAAGTAATTTTTTTCTTGCATTAGTTTGTGTATTATGATATACTTTAAATGTTGCTAACATAGAGATGCCAAAATGTATCTCAAATTAATAGAAAGAGGTGTAACAAATGAAGGAAGGTATCCATCCTAATTATTATCAGGCAAAAGTAAAGTGTAACTGCGGTAACGAGTTTGTATGCGGTTCCACACAGGAGGAAATCAGAGTTGAAGTTTGCTCCAAGTGCCACCCATTCTACACAGGTAGCCAGAAGCTTCTTCTTGATGCAGGCGGACGTGTTGATAAGTTCAATAAGAAGTACGGCAGAAAGTAATATTAGGTTAAATATATTTAAAGCCGAGGACATACGTAACTGTATGTCCTTTTTTTGTAAAAAAATAACACCTGTTGCCAAGTACAACAGGTGTCTACA
>CASFCZ010000015.1 GCA_949293325.1 uncultured Eubacteriales bacterium
CTATAGTGGATGTAAATGATGATAATATGATTACAAGTTCAGACTCGGCTTATATTTTACAAAAGGCGCTGGATAACTCATTTGTACTGCCAGTTGAGGCTATAAGAGGAAAGTAAAAGAAGATTGTGACGATGAGTAAAATATGCAGTGGCAAACTCAACAGTATTTAGTACTGACAATCCCATACCATCAAACGGTGGTGTGGGATTTTTTTGGATCCTCTTAAATGCTGTACTACAGTATTTATATTATTCCACTCTGTTTCCACTCTGTAGGGTGAAATTAATGTGGCATTTCCATTTAATATCTGTTATAATTATAAGGATTGATTGTTACAGATTTGATATGAGGTGTTGAGATGTATTTAAAGGGCTTGGAGCTTCAGGGATTTAAATCTTTCCCAGACAGAATAAAGCTTGATTTTAATAAGGGTATTACCGCAGTGGTGGGTCCCAACGGCAGCGGCAAAAGCAATATTTCCGATGCGGTACGTTGGGTACTGGGCGAAAAGAGTGCAAAAAGCCTCCGTGGCTCCAAAATGGAGGATATTATATTCAGTGGTACAGCCGACAGAAAGCCCATGGGTTTTGCTGAAGTAAGCCTTATTATGGACAACAGCGACAGGATGCTTAATATAGATTTTTCCGAGGTGTCCGTAACCAGAAAGGTCTACAGGAGCGGTGAAAGTGAGTATCTTATCAATGGCAAAGCCTGCCGCCAGAAAGATATTCTGGAGCTGTTTATGGATACAGGTGTAGGTAAAGAGGGCTATTCCATTATAGGTCAGGGCCGTATTGATGAGATACTTTCCAGTAAGTCAGAGGACAGGCGTACTCTTTTTGAAGAGGCGGCAGGTATAGTAAAGTATAAGACCCGTTGTAACGAAACCAGAAATAATCTGGAGCATGTTCAGGCGGATCTTGTGAGGGTTAAGTAGAGTAGTGCTGAGGGTGAGACCCAGGTTGGCCCCCTTGAAAAGCAGGCGGAAAAAACCAAGAAATATCTTGTGCTTGCTGAAGAACTAAAAAAAATGCAAATAAGCATCTTTGTTGAGGATGCGGATAAATATGAGGCGGAAATAAAGCAGTTTGATGAGCAGACCAGACAGCTTAAATCTGACATTGAAAACAACAGAACCGAACAAAACCGTCTTGAGGAAAAACGTGAGGAATTCAGGGAAAAACTTATCAGCATAGGTGAGGATCTTGACACATCAAACGAAAATCTTACGGAAAAACGCTCTGAGACGGAAAAGAAAAGCGGAGACATCAGGCTCTGTGATAATGATATTTTACATATAAATGAACATATCCGACAGACCCAAAGTGATATTGAGGAAAATCTTAAGTCCATTGAGGAGAATAAGGAAAAGCTTACATCTCTTAGGTCACAGCTCGCGGCAAAGCAGATAGAGCTTATAAATAAAAGGGACAAGTATGATAAGCGCCGTCAGGAACTTGAGCTTATAAATACAAGGTTAAGTCAGGGTGAAGAACAGGTTGATAAGTACAATGATGAGATGTTTGAAAAGCTTAACAGACGTAATGAGCTTAATGGAAGGGTATCAGAGCTTACTGCCGTGTTGAGGCAGTACGAGGAAAACGATAAAAGCTCCAATCAGATACTTTCAGCCTATGACGGCAGGCTTCAGCAACAGGAGGCAGCACTTGCGGTACAACAGCAGGAGGCTGAGGGTATCGAACTGGAGGGCAGGACCATTGCTGATAACATGGATAGGCTTACCAGGGAAATGGACAGAGCAAAGGAGCTTATTTCAGAAAAAAATACCAGACATCAGTCCGTATTAAAGGAGATAAACGAGAAGAATTCAAGGCTAAGGGTATTGTCTGAGTTCAAAAATGATTATGGGGGCTTTTACGGAGGCGTAAAGGCAATACTTAAGCTAAGGGATAGTAAGGCCCAGGGCTTTGGCGGCATTAAGGGTGCGGTAGGTGAGGTTATTACCATGCCTGCGGAACTTGAAACTGCCATTGAGATTGCCCTTGGAGGAGCTGTTCAGAATATTATTGCTGATACTGAGGAAGATGTTAAGGGGGCAATTAATTATCTTAAGAAAAACCGCCTGGGCAGAGCTACCTTTTTACCAATGAATGCAGTTAAGGGCAGATCAATAGGCAGTGACAGGTACAATATTGTAAATGCCATTGGTGTTGTAGGTATTGCCAAGGAACTTGTTACCTATGACCCAAAGTATGAGGGAATAATGTCAAACCTTCTTGACAGAGTTATCGTAGTTGATAATATTGACCATGGTATTCTCCTTGCAAGACAGACAAAGTATGCCTATAAGATAGTTACCCTTGATGGGGATCTTTTCAATGCAGGCGGCTCTATGACAGGTGGTAGCAACAGCAAAAAGACGGCGGGTATTTTTTCACGTACAAGGGAGATTACAGAGCTTCAGATATCCTTGGAAAAACTGAAAAGCCAGCGTAGTGACCTTGAGAGGGAGCTTACATCTCTCAGGGAGGGTTCTGAAAACATAACAGAAAGTCTTGAGGAGGCAAGGGAGGATTTACAGAGGCTTGCAGTCGAAAAAAATGAGCACAGTATAAAAATTCAGCACATTCAGGATGAAATAGCAACTATTCAGAAGGAAAAAAATGAGCATATAAAGCGTATGGAGGAGTTCAGCCGTAATCTGGAGCAGACAAGAAAGGATGCGGATACAGCGGAGCTTGCCCTTAAGGAGATTAACGCTGAGATTGAGGAGCTTAAGTCAAAGCTTGCCGAATTTAATGAAACCCTTAAAACCCATAAGGAAAGTAAGGAGCTTGGCAATGAGGAAATAATTCTCATGAGCGGTGAAATAAACAGGCTTAAGGGTGAATTTGATGCCGTTAATCTGGATATTGAAAGGACAGGGGAAGATATTACTACCCTTGAAAATAAAAATAATGAACTTAATAGTTCCATTGAAGCTGATCAGGAAAGTGTCAGACAGCGTGAGGCTGACAAGGAGCGTCTTAAGGAGGAACTTTCTGCCCTTGATAACAGGTGCAATGATATAATAGAAGCTCAGAAAAGGCTGAATGAGGAAAAGAGCAAGGTAACTGCTCTTTCAGATGAATATGAACGCAGGGTAAGGTCGGTTATGCAGACAGTAGGCGGCCTTGAAAATGAACTTACACGTATTACAGGTAAAAGAGAGCAAACCGATCAGAAAAGCCGTGAACTTTATGACAGAATGTTTGAAAACTATGAGATTACATATGTTGCAGCAAAGTCATATCCACCTCTTGAACTGACCTATGAGGCAAAAAAACGTGAGGAATCACGGCTTCGCAGTGCAATTAAGCAACTGGGCAGTGTTAATGTAAATGCTGTTGAGGAGTATCAGGCTGTTAAGGAAAGATATGATACTCTCACGGCACAACAGGAGGATATTATAAGTACCGAGGCAAAGCTTAAGGAGATAATACATCAGCTTACTACACTGATGGAGGTACAGTTTACCCAGCAGTTTAAGATAATAAGCGAAAACTTCTCAAGGGTATTTGCTGAAATGTTCGGTGGTGGTAAAGCTACTTTGAAGCTGGCAGATGACAAGGATGTACTTAACTGTGGTATTGATATAGAGGCACAGCCACCGGGCAAGGCACTTCAGAATATGATGCTTTTATCAGGTGGTGAAAAGGCTATGACTGCCATATCTCTGCTGTTCTCAATACTCGAGATGAAGCCATCTCCATTTTGTATTCTGGATGAGATAGAGGCGGCCCTTGATGATGCCAATGTAGTACGTTTTGCGGAGTATCTCCGTAACTTTACTGATACTACTCAGTTTATTGTCATTACCCATAGACCGGGTACAAGGGAGGTTGCGGATATGCTTTACGGTGTAACCCAGGAAAGGGGTATATCCAAGCTGTTCTCCACCAATATAGAGGAAATTATGAAGGAGCGTGAAAATAGTGGGAATATTTGATTTCTTAAAAAAGGGTAAAAATGAGGAAGAAGTAATTGAAAATAACCTTACCACAGAGGAGGTTGATGAGGAGGCTGCTGACGGGAATAAAGTTGTTGCTGATAATACTACAGAAGAAGACTGGGAAAATGCTATTCAAAATGATATAGCAGAAAAGGCTGCCGAAGAAGAACCGGTTCTTGATGAAAAAATGCCTACAGAACAGGAGGAGGAACCTGCAAAGGCAGGATTCTTTTCAAAAATTAAAAGCGGACTTAAAAAGACAAGGGACAATATTATGTCCGGAGTTGAAAATGTATTAAAAAGTTTTACCAGCATTGATGAGGAGCTGTATGAGGAGCTTGAGGAGGCACTTATTATGGCGGACATCGGTGTGGAAACCTCTGTTGAAATAATAGACAGGCTCAGGGCAAAGGTAAAAGAGGAAAAGGTACATGAGGTTTCAGAGGTAAAGGATCTTATTGTAAGCATTATTTCAGATATGCTTAAGGAGGATAAGTCCGAGCTTGTTCTTTCAAGCCCAAGCGTTATCCTTGTAATAGGTGTAAACGGCGTAGGTAAGACTACTACCATAGGTAAGCTTGCAAATCACTATAAAAAGCAGGGCAAGAGTGTTATACTTGCAGCTGCAGATACATTCAGAGCAGCTGCTATAGATCAGCTTGAATTTTGGGGCGAAAGGAATGGAGTGTCTGTTATCAAACATCAGGAAAATTCCGATCCCGGTGCGGTGGTATTTGATGCCGTACAGTCTGCCAAGGCAAGGAAAGCGGATATACTTATTTGCGATACTGCTGGAAGACTCCATAATAAAAAGAACCTTATGGATGAGCTTGCAAAGATATTTAAAATAATTTCAAGGGAATATCCGGAGGCACAGCAGGAGGTATTCCTTGTGCTTGATGCTACCACGGGACAGAATGCCCTTCAGCAGGCTAAGATTTTCAAGGAGGCGGCAGGAATAACAGGCCTTGTACTTACAAAGCTCGACGGTACTGCAAAGGGTGGTATAATAATAGCCATTAAAAATGAGCTGAAAATTCCTGTACGTTTTGTAGGTGTAGGTGAGGGTATAGACGATTTACAGCCCTTTGATGAAGATGAATTTGCAAGGGCACTATTTGAGGAATAAATAATATCAATTATATAGTTAATTATGGCGTTATATGTTTATATATGTCATAATATATTATAAAAAGTGCAAAAAAATTGAAATTAAACGATTGACTTTTTTGGTTATATGTGTTAAATTAGTAAAGTAGTTGTTTTACTACATAATTAAGTGGACATCTGTCCACATTTACTTTTTTTATCTTTAGGAGGATTTGTTTAATGAAACAAGGTACTGTAAAGTGGTTTAATGCAGAAAAGGGCTTTGGCTTTATCTCTGTTGAGGGTGAGGATGACGTATTTGTACATTTCTCAGCTATCAACTCCGAGGGCTACAAGACTCTTGAAGAGGGTCAGAAGGTAGAGTTTGATGTAATTCAGGGTGCTAAGGGTCCTCAGGCTGCAAATGTAGTTCGTTTATAATCATTTAGGTTTATTTAAATTAGGTTTTTCTTATTTTTATATAGATAATTTTGGTTATAAAACAAAATGGATCAGAAGGATATGTCAGTATATCCGTATGTAAATTCCATAATAAAAGGCTTGCCGTCAGTAAAATCGGTAAGCCTTTTTGTTTTGGGGATTGGTATATACCAAATCTTAATTTGGATTGTATATTTCAAAGCATATATTGCTTTGTTTAAGCATATCTTTACTCATTTCATCAGGATACAGTTCTTTGGCAACTATTCTTACTATTCCTGCGTTTATTATCTGTTTTATGCACATATTACAGGGACTTGCAGTAACATACAGTGTGCCACCCTTACAGGACACACCATTTACGGCACATTGGGTTATCGCATTATTTTCTGCATGAACGGCACGGCATAGTTCATGACGTTCACCGCTTGGTATGTGCAGTTTTTCTCTAAGACATTCATTCAGGTCGCAGCAGTTTGGAGTGCCCTTGGGAGCTCCGTTATAGCCTGTTGCAAGAACCTGATTGTCCTTGACGATAACAGCTCCTACCTGACGCCTTAAACAGGTGGAACGACGGCTTGCAAGCTCAGCCATATTCATAAAGTATTCGTCCCAGCTTATCCTTTTCATATCTTACACCTCCGAAAGTCTTTGCCTTACTGCCTCATATATCAGTATTGCTGCTGCAACAGAGGCATTCATGGATTCTGCCTTTCCCGGCATGGGGATACGAACCAGCTCGTCTGCCATGGTGGTAGTTTCGGGAGTAAGTCCCGATGCCTCATTGCCGATTAGTATGGCACTGGGAGCATATAATTTTGCTGAGTATGGTGTACTCACACCTGCAAGGTGTGCAGCAAGGGTATAAATATTGTATTTTTTACATTTATTTAATATATCGGCAACATCTACCCCTGTATATATGGGCAGGTGAAAAAGGGAACCCATTGTTGAACGGACTACCTTTGGATTGTACAAATCAACGGTACCCTTACTTAAAAATACGCCGTCAGCTCCTGCAGCATCTGCTGTACGGATTATAGTTCCCAGATTTCCCGGATCCTGAAGATTTTCAAGGATAACAAAAAGAGGATTCTTATTTAAAAAGGCTGACTCCATGTTGTATTTAAGCTGGTGGCATACAGCCAGTATGCCCTGTGGATGTACAGTATCCGAAAGGTGGGCAAAGAGCTCGTCATTTACAAGATAGCTGTTTTTTGCATCAGGTATCCTGCCGTTATAGCCCTCTGAAACGATTATATATTCAATCAGATCTGTTTCTTCTATTTCAGATACCAGTCTTTCTCCTTCCAGAACAAAAAGTCCTGTCTTGTCCCTTTCTTTCTTTGTTGCAAGGGCAACGGTATCCTTAATCACTTTATTGCGTAAACTTTCCAAATATTTCATAATTACCTTAATTAAAACTTTGTATTTTCTCAGTAGTGCCTATTACAACCAGTACATCATCTGCATTGATAACTTCCTGTGGCGATGGTGATACCAGTACTTCCTTGCCACGTTTAATGGCAACGATGTTAAAGCCTGTTTTGGCACGTATATCTGATCCTGCAAGGGTCTTCCCGATCCACTCCGGTTTGGGTGCAATTTCTGCCATACCGTAAGCATCGGAAAAGTTAATGTATTCAAGTACATTGCTTGTGACAAGGCTGGTGGCAAGTCTTATGCCCATATCCCTTTCAGGCAGTACTACCTTGTCTGCGCCGACTTTGTACAGTACATTCGCCTGTTTTATATCCTTTGCCTTGGCAATAACTGTATGTACACCCATTTCCTTGGCTGCCATAGTAGCCATTACAGCAGATTCCAGGCTGTCTCCTGTTGCTATTATTACCACATCGTAGTTATTAAGCCCCATTTCCTTAAGTGCTTTTTCATCAGCAATATCAGCCTGTATTAAATCTGTAGCATAGGCTGACATCTGATTTACAACATCGGGATTTTTATCACAGCAAAGTACATCATGTCCGCTTTCCACTAAGGTCTGGACAAGTGCCTGACCAAAACGGCCAAGCCCCAGTACTGCAAATTGTTTTACCTTTTTCATATTGACCTCCTTTAACCTACCATAACGTCTTCTGTAGGATAATGAATTTTATTTTTATCTGAATGTGTAGACATAAATGCAATGGCTATGGTGATAGGACCGAGACGTCCTATAAACATACAGGATATTATTATCAGTTTACCTATAGATGAAAGGTATGGTGTAATGCCTATACTGTTGCCTACAGTGCCCAGGGCAGAGGCAACTTCAAACATCAGGTCAATAAATTCATAGTCAAAGTCCATATTTACTTCTGTTATTGACAGGAGCATGGTTGCAGTCATTAATATTGTAATCATAAGTACTATAACAGCCAGTGCCTTTTGCAGGGCACTAAAGGATATATTGCGTTTAAAGGCCGTTATACTGTCCCTTTCCTTAATAAGGGATATAACTGCAAGGAGTACAACAGCCAGGGATATAGTCTTCATACCGCCTGCTGTACCACATGGAGAGCCGCCTATCATCATAAGTATTATGGAGAGAAACTCCGTAGAGTGGTGAAGACCTGCCATGTCTATACTGAAAAAACCTGCTGTTCTTAAAACAACGGAATGAAAAAACGAGGCAAATATTTTACCCTGCATTGACAGCGTTCCAAGGGTGAGAGGGTTATTATATTCAAGTATAAATGTAAAGAGGGCACCGGAAAGTATAAGTAACAGTGTGGTAGTAACAACTATCTTTGTATGTACGGACAGCCTCTTTACCGCAACTTTAAAACTTGGATTTTCCTTGGACTTTTTAAGGGCTTTACGCAGTCCCAGAAGTTCTACCCATACAGGAAAGCCCAATCCTCCAGTAACAACAAGTGCCATAATTACAATATTTATTATGGGATCATCAACATATGGTGACATACTTGATGCACCTATTAAATCAAATCCGGCATTACAAAAGGCCGATATGGAATGGAATATCCCCATGGGTATTGCACCGGGAATGCCATAGTCAGGTATAAAGCGGAGGGTAAGTATAACGGCTCCTATCAGCTCCACGGTAAATGTAAACATTGCAAGGAATTTAACAAACCTTACTATACCATGGGTCTGGGAAAGGTTAAAGGTTTCCTGAATCAGCACTCTTTCCTTAAGTGTAATACGCTTGCCTGCAAGCAGAAAAATTACCGTAATAAGGGTAATAAAACCGAGTCCACCTATTTGTATTAAACAGGTAATGACAATTTTGCCGAATGCAGACCAATGGGCTGCTGTGGTAACTACAGTAAGTCCTGTTACACAGGAGGCTGATGTTGCCGTGAACAAACAGTCCAAAAAGGAAGTAAACTCACCATTTGCTGAGGAAATAGGGAGCCATAGAAGAAATGCTCCCAGGAGAATTACAAACACAAAGCTTAGTACAAATAACTGAGTTGGCTTTACTGCATGTAGTATTCTGTTCATATATTATCCTCCGAGTTAAGTATTGTAAATGGGCAGCCATCCCATGTGCCTTTTCTGCTTGTCAGCATTAGATAAGGGATGTTGCATATTTATAAAAAAATTGTTGTAAAACCTCAAAAAAAATGATAAAATACATTGTACGATTTGTTTGGAGTTTTATTCGCTCTCATTATACAATAACTGTATTTTAGTTGCAATATTTTTTTTTATTATGAGGGCAATATTAATAAATTTGTAATCTTTATAAAAAGGGTGATTTTATGTCCGGTTCCGTGTACGGAAATATATTTAAAATAAGCACCTGGGGTGAAAGCCATGGCAAAGGTCTGGGTGTGGTAATAGATGGTTGTCCCGCTGGTATCCCAATTGACAGTGATGATATTCAAAGGGATATGGACAGACGTAAGCCGGGTACAGGCAAGTATGCCACAAAGCGCAGTGAAGGGGATAAGGTGGAGATACTTTCAGGTGTATTTGAGGGTAAAACCACAGGTACCCCTATTTCCCTTGCTATCTTCAATGAGGATCAGAGATCAAGGGACTACTCTGCCATATGTGATATATTCAGACCGGGACATGCAGACTTCGGCTTTGAAAGCAAGTATGGCTTCAGGGACTACAGAGGCGGCGGCCGTTCCTCAGGCAGGGAAACGTCTGGAAGGGTAGCCGCAGGTGCCGTAGCAAAAAAACTTCTTGCAGAAATAGGTGTTGAAGTTAATGCTTTCACCGTTGCGGTAAATGATATAGTAGTGGATGAAAAGCGGTTTGACTTTGCCGAAAGACTTAATAATCAGTTCTATATGCCGGATAAGGAGGCCGCCCAAAGGGCTGCTGCCCTCCTTGATGATGCTATGGCAAATAAGGACAGTGTAGGAGGTATAATTCAGTGTGAGGTTACGGGCCTTAAGCCGGGTATAGGTGAGCCTGTATTTGATAAGCTGGATGCCTCTGTTGCAAAGGGTATCATGTCCATAGGTGCCGTTAAGGGTATTGAGTTTGGTGCAGGCTTTGAGGCTGCCAGAATGTATGGCTCTGATAACAATGACAACTTTTATATATCAGAGGGCAAGGTAAGAAAGTATACAAACAACTCAGGTGGTGTCCTGGGTGGTATGTCAGACGGGGACAAGCTTGTATTCAGAGCTGCTTTTAAGCCCACTCCTTCTATTGCCCAGTCACAGATTACGGTAAATAACAGGGGTGAAAATGTTACCGTTGAAATAAGCGGCAGACATGACCCGATTATAATTCCACGGGCGGTGGTGGTTGTTGAAGCAATGACCGCTGTGACCCTTGCAGATCTTATTCTTATGGATATGTGTGCAAGGATAGATAATGTAAAAAAATTATACGGGAAAGTATAATTGAATATAAATGAAAGGATTGAATAAAATGTCTAAAATCAACACAAAGGTAACCGATAGTGTAAATTTCTTCCAGGGCAATAAGCCATCTGACCTGACTGCAAAGTTTGGCAGTCCTCTTTATGTTTACAATGAGCGTATATTAAGGGAAAGGTGCAGGGAGCTTAAAAACCTTGTAAGCTATCCTAACTTTATTGTAAACTATTCCGCAAAGGCAAACAGTAACCTTGCCTTCCTTGAAATTGTAAATGAGGAGGGACTTTATGTTGACGCAATGAGTCCTGGTGAGATATATGTAGAGCTTAAGGCAGGCTTTAAGCCTGAGCAGATATTTTATATCAGCAACAATGTTTCCAGGGAAGAAATGCAGTATGCAATAGATCATAACATTCTTACAAGTGTTGACTCCCTTGCACAGCTTGAGCAGTATGGCGAGATCAATCCAGGTGGAAGGGTTGCCATCAGGTTTAACAGCGGTGTTGGTGCAGGTCATCATGAAAAGGTTGTTACAGGTGGTAAAAAGACCAAGTTTGCGGTTAATCCGGAATATATTCCTCAGGTAAGGGAAATTTTAAAGAAGTACGATCTTAAGCTTGTGGGTATCAACCAGCATATTGGTTCCCTTTTTATGGATGGAGATAAATATATAGAAGGTGTTAAGGCTATACTTGAAATCGTTAAAGAGTTTAAGGATCTTGAGTTTGTTGATCTTGGTGGCGGCTTTGGTATTCCTTATGAAAAGCTTAATGACCAGCCAAGACTTGACCTTAAGGATCTTGGTGCAAAGCTTACCAAGGTTATGGAAGATTTCGCCAAGGAGTATGGTAAGGAGATTACCTTTAAGATTGAGCCTGGCAGATATATTTCTGCAGAATGTTGTGTGCTTTTAGGTACTGTACATGCAGTTAAGCATAATAATGTCCACAAGTTTGTAGGTACAGATATAGGTTTTAACGTTCTTCAAAGACCTGTTATGTATGATTCACACCATGATATTGAGGTGTATAATGACTCAGACGAAACAGAGGAGATTACAGTTGTAGGTAATATCTGCGAAAGCGGTGATATACTTGCAAAGGACAGGATGCTTCCTGTTATTAACATCGGCGACACAATCGGTTTACTTGATGCAGGTGCTTACGGCTACGCCATGGCATCCAACTACAACAACAGGTTAAGACCTGCTGAAGTGCTTATACGTGAAAACGGTGAGGTTGTACTTATCCGTGAAAGGGATGAGCTTGAGGATCTTACAAAGCACATGATCTCTCTTAAGAAGTAATAAGGGGGTATTTATATGACGGCGAGAGAGGACTATTATCGCAAAAACGGTGAAAGGCTTGTTGCCGAACTTGAAAAAAGAGGTTTTAAAGCATATTATTGCGATAGTGGCAGAGATGCCCTGAAACTGGCATTGGAGCTTATTCCAAAGGGTTCTGTTGTTACCTGGGGCGGTACCCATACTATAGAGGATATGGGACTTATGTCTGCTTTAAAGGAAGGGGACTACAATGTCCTTGACAGGTCTGAGGCAAAGACCCCTGAGGAGAAAAAGGCAATATACAGAAAGGCCTTTTATGCGGACTGGTATGTGGGTAGTGCTAATGCCATAAGTGAAGATGGCAAAATAGTCAATATTGATGGAACAGGTAACCGTGTAGCTGCCATGATTTACGGGCCTGAAAATGTTCTTATGGTCGTTGGTATAAATAAGCTTGAAAAAACAGAGGAGGCGGCACTTGCAAGGGCAAGAAATATGGCTGCTCCTATTAATGCAATTGGTCTTGAAAGAAATACACCCTGTGGAAAAACGGGTCAGTGTCATGACTGTCTTTCGGATGATAGTATATGCAGTTATATAACCGTAATGCGCCTTTGTAGACCAAAGGGAAGAATCAAGATCATTATTGTAGGTGAAGAATTAGGCTACTGATATATGGGGCTGTCGAGAAAATCGACAGCCTTTTTAATTAAGATAATTTGATTTCATACTAAACTTTTAAAAAAAAATGACGTTTATATTAAGGACTGAAAAAAGTCTTGAACAGAAAATTATTTTATTGTATAATAGTTTTACTGTAAAACTATATTAAAAAAGGATGGGTTATATGAAAAAGAGATTGGTTGCTGTGTTTCTGACTTCGGTTATGATAGCACAAAGTGTACCTGCCATGGCAGCAAATGTCAGGTTTGAAGTGGACGGACTTGTCGAAGCTGATGCAGGCACTGTTATTAACCGTAATGGATACAACCTGCTTGGTATGCGTGAGGTATTTGAGTTGCTTGGCGCAGATGTGGACTGGAACAGCAGCGACAGGTGCGTTACTGCAACAAAGGATGGAAAGACCATTAAGCTTTATGTCAATACCAGTAGGGCTTATGTGGACGGTGAGGCTGTGAAGTTGCCAACACCATGTGTCAATGTGGATGGTCATGTATATGTACCTGTAAGGTTTGTAAGTGATGCTTTGGGCTATGACATACAGTGGGATCAGGCAAGCAGTAAGGTAAGTATAACAACAGGCAGTACAGACTACATAATGCTGGATACTACCCCGGATATTACTGATAATACCAAAGTACTTACATACGATGAGGCATTGAATATGGCAGTGGAAAAAAGTTCAAGCCTTAAGGATATAGAGGATTCTGTTGACTATCTTGATGAGACAAGGGAGGATCTGGGTGATTTACTTTGGTCTTTGGATCAGCAGGGAAGTCAGCTCAACAGTAATCTTTTTGACTTAAGTGAGCAGACAAATGATGTACTTGCGGCTCAGCTTGCAGTACAGTCAAATATCGAAAGTACTATTGAAGCTGCCAGAAGTATAAAGAATGTTGAAATTCAAAAACAAATGATAGGTGTCAATGAACAAATGGTAAAAGATGGTATAGAGCTTGCACTTAAGAGCTATATCAACAACATTAAGAGTACCCAGAGACAGATAGAGTTACTTGATGCCAATATTGAACTTGGTAAGCAGAATATAGAAAATCTTGAACTTAAAAACAAGCTGGGATATGAAAGTGATTATGACCTGGAAAGTGCAAAGACCACACAGGTGCAAAATGAAAGCAATCTTGAGGTATTAAAGCTTAATTTACAGACACAGAAGCAGGCACTTAACAATCTTCTTGGAATAGATGCCAATGAGGATGTTTATGTTGAAAGCCAGATTACCTTTGACGCACTTGATGATATTGATCTTGAGTATTATATAACTCGTCAGAGGGAGATAGATCCTAGTATCAAGACCCTGCAAAACAATGTTACCCTTGCAGAGTATAAGGAGAGGACAAATGCAGCCTATGACAGTGAAAGTGAGATAGGTGTAAGGAACGAGCTTAATACCGCAAAGAGAAATCTTGAGGATGGCAAAGATACCCTTGAGCAGAATATAAGGACAGCCTATAACAATATAAAACAGCTTGAGGAAAACAACAGATCCCTTCTCAGAGCAGTAGAGCAGGCAAAGGCCGATTACAATTCTGTTGTGGCCAGCTATAATGCAGGTATGGCAACGGAGTATCAGGTAAATCAGGCTAAGCTTGGTATACTTTCTGCCGAAAAGGATGTTGAGGATAATGCTGCAAGTTATGATCTTCTTGTGTTTACCTTCAGTAAGCCATATCTTTTAGGTTCAGGTTCATCAAATCAATAAATGCTTTATAAATAAAACTACCCCTGAAAGTCAGATATTGACGTTCAGGGGTTTTTTACGTATAAATTCAGTTGCCGTTTTCTGCTATAATATGTTCCTTTATAATTTCAAATATCTGCTGGGTAGCTCTGGCATCATAATATGCACGATGAGCCTTTTTTAGCTCCACATTAAAATAGCTTGTCAGATATCCAAGGTTATGCCTTTTACATTCCTTCAAATAATGTCTGCTAAGATAAAGGGTATCAATAACGGGATTGTTTATTATGATATTCTGCCTTATACAGTTTTTTAATAAAAAGCTCATATCAAAGGAAGCATTGTGTGCCACAAGGGGCAGTTCTTCTATAAAGTCAATAAAACATGGTAAGACAGTATCAATAGTGGGCTTATCCTGTACCATTGAATTTGTAATATGTATCTTATCTGCAAGATAAGCAGGTATATACTGCTCAGGATTAATAAGGGCGGAAAAACTGTCACTTAATCTGTTATCCTTTACCTTGACGGCACCTATTTCCACTATAGCATTAATATTTCCGTTAAGTCCCGTTGTTTCCAGGTCAAACACAACATAGTCAGATACAAGGGGAGATTGATTCAGACTCTGATATTCAGGTTTGCTGTCCTCTGTCTTTGTCCTTCGTGGCCTTCTGGCAGATGGTTTATAGTTAAAATACTCTGTCTGATATTGTGAAATATCAGATTTTCTGACAAGATGATTTAAAAAGTCCATTATTTAAAAGTCCTAAATAAGCCGATTACCTTACCAAGTATCTTAACATTTCGAACGATAATAGGTTCGTAATCGTCATTTTCCGGTTGTAATCGGATATAGTCCTTTTCACGGAAAAACCTTTTGCAGGTAGCAGAATCATCAAGCAGAGCAATAACTATATCATTATTTTCGGCAACGGGCTGTTGATTTACAAGTACAAGGTCATTATTGAATATGCCTGCATTTATCATACTGTTGCCTCGTATACGCAGCATAAATGTCTTATTATTGGGGAGATAATTTACAGGCACAGGGAAGTATCCCTCAATATTTTCCTCTGCCAGTATAGGTAGACCGGCGGAAACAGTACCTATGATAGGTACATTGGAATATTCTGTTTCGTTTTCTCCGGGAGTGCTTTTCTCAGGTGAATTGTAAAAGCCCTCCTCAAGGACACGTATACAGCGATTTTTTGCCTTAGGTCTTTCGATATATCCCTTACGCTCAAGGGAATTAAGATGAAGATGTACGGAAGATGTGGAGTGAAACTCCGTAGCATCCATTATTTCTCTGATAGATGGGGGCATACCGGTCTTTCGTATTTGTTGTTTTATAAAGTCATAAACCTTTTGTTGAGATTTAGTAAGTTCCTCCAAGGTGTTCGATCTCCTTTCGAAAGTTTATACTATTATTGTAACATACTTTCAGAAAAAGTAAAGAGAAAATGTAAAAATTTGTTGTGCTAAGTTTGTTGATTTCCTTGTAAAAGAGGGGTATCATTAATATATGGAAAAATATGGAAATCAGGAGGCTATATATGAAACTGAAAATTTGTGTTGATGGAGATGCACTTATTGTTAATTTATGCGGCGAACTGGATCACCACAGTGCGGCAGATATAAGGGAGGACATAATACATCAATATTCATCCAATATGTGCAGGGATATAATATTTGATTTCAGTGAGCTTTATTTTATGGATAGTGCAGGGATAGGTATGCTTATAGGCAGGTACAAGCAGGTCTGTGTAAACGGTGGCAGCGTATATGCGGTAGGTGTAAGTCCTGTTATAGAACGAATTTTTGAACTTTCGGGTCTGAATAAGATAATCAAGCGCTGTACCGATATTGCTACGGCGGTAAGTGCCGTCAATGGTAAAAAGGAGGTTATTTAATTGACTAATGAAATGGTGCTCAAATTTAAGGCACTATCGGAAAATGAGGTTTTTGCAAGGGTTTGTGTGGCGGCCTTTTTGCTGCCACTTGACCCCAAGGTAACTGACATGGCAGACATAAAGACAGCAGTGTCAGAGGCTGTAACAAATGCCATTATCCATGGCTATGACGGATCAGAGGGGGAGGTTGAACTCAGATGCAGATATGAGGACAATAATGTTTACATAGAAGTTGGTGATAAGGGCTGCGGTATTGAGGATATTCAGCTTGCCAAAAAGCCCCTTTATACAACAAAGCCTGAGTTGGAACGTTCGGGAATGGGCTTTACCGTTATGGAGGCTTTTATGGATGAGGTGGAGGTAGTTTCGGAAAAGGAAAAGGGCACTACCGTAAAAATGATTAAAAGACTTAAGCTGTGAGGTGTTGCCCATGGACAGGACTAAGGAACTGATAAGGGCTGCCGCCGCCGGGGATAAGGAGGCGGCTGATGAACTGGTACGTGAAAACTCAGGGCTTATATGGAGTGTAGTTAAGAGGTTTTTAAACAGGGGTGTCGAGTCAGAGGATTTATATCAGATAGGTGCAATAGGACTTATCAAATCCATAAAAAAATTTGATTTCAGCTATGATGTTAAGTTTTCAACTTATGCAGTGCCTATGATAATGGGAGAGATTAAGCGGTTTTTGCGGGATGACGGTATGCTTAAAGTTTCAAGACCCCTTAAGGAAACTGCTGCAAAGATAAGGGCGCTACAGGAAAAACAGATAAGTGAAGAAGGTAAAAGCCTCACTGTAAACGAACTTGCAGAGGAGCTTGGTATAAGCAGTGAGGAGGCGGCCCTTGCAATAGGAGCATCATGGGAGGTTGAAAGTCTTCAGAAAAGTCTTTATACAGGTAAGGATGGCAGTGATATCACCCTTATGGAAAAATTGGGAGAAAGTGTAAGTGAGGAGGATAATATAGTAAACTCCCTTATGCTCAATAATATTATATCTGAATTGCCTGAAAGAGAACAGAGAATAATCAAAATGCGCTACTTTGAAGATAAAACCCAGACCCAGGTGGCACAAAGTATGGGTATATCACAGGTACAGATTTCAAGGCTTGAAAAAAGGGTGTTGGAGCTTATGCGCCAAAGAATGTCTGACTAGGGACTTGTATTTAAGGATATGAAATGGTAAAATACCGGTATATCTTTATGTACGGAGGATAATTATGCTAAAGGGTAAAAGTATTCTGTTAGGTGTTACAGGCTCAATAGCCGCATATAAAATTACGGCACTGATTACCGCACTCAGAAGGCTGAATGCGGAAGTAAATGTCATTATGACTAAAAATGCAACTGAGATAATAACTCCACTGACTATGGAGAGATTATCCGGAAACAGGTGTATAGTGGATACCTTTGATAAAAATGTTCAGTATTCGGTAAAACATATCTCCCTTGCAGAAAGGGCTGATCTGGTTATGATAGCTCCTGCCACAGCCAATATAATAGGCAAAATTGCATGGGGTATTGCAGATGATATGCTTACAACCACCATTATGGCGTGCAAGTGTCCCATATACATTTCTCCTGCCATGAATACGGGTATGTTTACCAATCCTATTGTGCAGGATAATATAAGCCGTCTTAAGGATTTTGGATATAGGATAATAGAGCCTGCTTCAGGCTGGCTTGCCTGTGGCAGCGTAGGTGTGGGAAAGATGCCTGAGCCATCTCTGTTGCTGGATTACATAATAAATGAGCTTGCACATGAAAAGGATATGGCTGGCAAGCGTGTACTTGTTACAGCAGGGGCAACCTGCGAGGCATTGGATCCTGTAAGATATATAACAAATCATTCCACAGGTAAAATGGGATTTGCCCTTGCTTCTGCCTGTGCAAGGAGAGGTGCAGATGTAACGGTTATAAAGGCAAATACCACAGCCCCCGTTCCACCGTTTGTGAACATAGTTGAGGTTACCAGTGCAGAAGATATGTTTAATGCAGTCAGGGATAACTTTGATAATTGTGATATTGTAATTAAGGCTGCTGCTGTGGCGGACTATACTCCTGTTACAATGGCAGAAGATAAGATAAAAAAAAGTGATGGGGAACTGACTGTCAGGCTTAAACGTACACAGGACATACTAAAGTGGCTTGGGAAGCATAAAAAGCATCAGTACCTTTGCGGTTTTTCAATGGAAACACGGGATCTTGTGGAAAATTCCAGAAAAAAACTTAAAAGTAAAAATGCAGATATGATAGTTGCAAACAATCTTAAGGTGGAGGGTGCAGGATTCGGTACGGATACAAATGTAGTGACCCTTATAACCGAAAATGATTGTATTGAGCTGCCAAGGATGTCTAAGGATGAGGTGGCGGACAGAATACTTGACAGGATAATGGAAAGTTTCTCTTGATAAAAAAAATAGCTTGCTTTTTTTATCGAAACGTGCTAATATTATCTAATAATGGCTATGATGGAGAAAAGTAGCACAGAGAAACTTACCAGGGATACGGAAACATGGACTGGAATTTCCGTTTATGACACTCGTGTGTGAAGAACACTCAGGAGCCTGCTCCGGGAAAGGCAACAAGTAGCGGAGCACGTTTTGCAGGCGTTATTCTGCTTGGAGTGGGCACGGACATACCGTGTCAATTTGGGTGGTACCACGTGAATATGCGTCCCGAGGCTAATGGCTTCGGGACTTTTTTTAGGCTTATATGAAAGGATGATATTAAATGATTAAGGCTACAGGGGAAAGGACTATTATGGACCTGTGCATATCCGAGCTTGTTAAACTTCAGGGCGAGGATAGGAAAAACGTAATCACTCACGGCACCATATACAATGTCAGGGATATGGGTGATTTTGCTTTTGTTATCTTAAGGAAAGTAAATGGACTTATCCAGTGTGTTTATCAGAAGAATGGCTCTGAGGAGGAGAAGGAGCTTCTTAAAATTGAAAACTGTGTTAAGGTTATCGGCGATCTGCGTGATGAGCCAAGGGCAGTTAACGGCTTTGAAATAGTTGTAAAAAGCATGAAGGTTTTATCCCATCCCAAGGAGGAGCTGCCTCTTAGCATCAATAAGTATAAGCTTAATATCGCACTTGAAAATGAAATGTCCATCCGTCCTATTGTGTTGAGAAACGAGCAGAGAAGGAGCATATTCAAGCTCCAGGAGGGACTTGTGCGTGCATTCAGGGAATATCTTGAGGATAAGGATTTTACTGAGATATTTACTCCAAAGATAGTTGCAACCGGTGCAGAGGGCGGTGCTAATATCTTTAAGCTTGAGTACTTTGGTAAAAAGGCTTACCTTGCCCAGAGTCCCCAGTTCTACAAGCAGATGATGATACCTATTTACGAACGTGTATTTGAGATAGCACCTGTGTTCCGTGCGGAAAAGCATGACACTACACGCCACCTTAATGAGTATGTGAGTGTTGACTTTGAGATGGGCTTTATTGAAAGCTTCTATGATGTTATTAATATGGAAACCGGTATGATAAAGTATGCCTTTGAGTACCTTAAAAACAACTATGCTACCTATCTTAAAAAGCTTAATGTTACCGTTCCTGAGGTTAAGGAGATTCCATGTATCAAGTTTAAAGATGCCAAGGAAATGGTTGCTAAGAAGTATAATCGTAAGATAAAGGATCCTTATGACCTTGAGCCTGAGGAGGAAAGACTTATCGGTGAAATATTCAAGGAGGATTATGGCAGTGATTTTGTATTCGTTACCCATTATCCTGTTAAAAAGCGTCCTTTCTATACTATGGATGATCCTGAAAACGATAAGTATACATTAAGTTTTGACCTGCTTTTTAAGGGACTTGAGGTAACAACAGGCGGTCAAAGAATACATGACTATGACACACAGGTTAAAAAGATGATATTCAAGGGCCTTTACCCAGAGGACTTTGAAAGCTACCTTATGCTTCATAAGTATGGCTGTCCACCACACGGCGGTCTGGGTATGGGACTTGAGAGATTCCTTATGAGATTGATTGACGAAAAGAATATCAGGGCAACTTCAATGTTCCCAAGAGATACTACTAGACTTGTACCATAATGGGAGGTGTAATTAATGGTAATGGTTGAAGAACTTATCAGATGCCTTGAACAGGAAACGGGCATTGAGATAGGTGATGATAAGAGAGAATTTGTAAGTAGCAGGATAGAGGCCCTCCTTGACTATATAGGATATGTTGAGCCTGAGCTTACTGCTGAGAAGAGTGTTGCCGATATAAGGGAAACAGGTATTGACGATAATCTTATAAAATATCTTGAGGAACTTTCAAGACTGACTCTTACCAAAGAGGAGGAGGATCGTTCCAAGACGGAGCTTAACAAGATACTTGACTATATTGATATGCTTGGTGAGCTTGACACAGATGAGGTTGAACCTATGAGTCACCCATTTGCCTATACCAATAATTTCAGGGAGGATATATGTGTGCCTTCCGCCGACAGAGAAAGTATACTGAAAAATGCACCACAGCAGAAGGACGGCTGCTTTAAGGTGCCTACTACAGTGGAATAAGGAGGTAAGGCATAAATGGACTTTAATACAAAAACTGCCCTTGAGCTGGGGCAGATGATTAAAAATAAAGAGGTAAGTGCCGTTGAGCTTACCAAGGCTATGCTTGATAATATTGAAAAAAATGACAAAGATATAAATGCCTATATAAGTGTTGACGCTGAGGGTGCTCTTAAAAGGGCAGGAGAGGTTCAGGCTGCTATTGATGCAGGTCAGGAACTTTCACCACTTGCAGGTGTGCCTATGGCAATCAAGGATAATATCTGTACTAAGGATACACTTACAAGCTGTGGCTCAAAGATGCTTTATAACTTTAAGCCACCATATAACGCAACTGTAGTTGACAGACTTGACAGGGCAGGTGCAGTTGTGCTGGGTAAGCTTAATATGGATGAGTTTGCCATGGGAGGCTCAACAGAAACTTCCTACTTTGGTGCAACTAAAAATCCATGGGATATTGATAGAGTACCGGGTGGTTCATCAGGCGGTTCCGCTGCTTCTGTTGCAGCAGGTGAGTGTACTTATGCACTGGGTTCTGATACAGGCGGTTCTATCAGACAGCCTTGCTCTTTCTGTGGCGTAAGTGGTATTAAGCCAACATATGGTGCAGTATCCAGGTACGGCCTTGTTGCCTTTGCCTCATCCCTTGACCAGATAGGTCCTGTAGGAAGGGATATTAAGGACTGTGCGGAGGTGCTCAGTATTATCTCCGGTCACGATGCAAAGGACAGTACTTCAATTAAAAGAGATGCCCTTGATTTTTCAGACTGTTTTACAAATGACATTAAGGGCATGAAGATTGGTGTGCCTGTTAATTACTTTGGTGAGGGTCTTGATGAAGATGTTAAAAAGCCTGTTCTTGAGGCAATTAATACCCTTAAGGCTCTGGGTGCTCAGGTAGAAGAATTTGAAATGAAGATTACGGATTATGCAATACCTACCTATTATGTTCTTGCCTGTGCCGAGGCAAGTTCAAATCTTTCCCGTTATGACGGAATTAAGTACGGATATAGGAGGAAGGACTGTGAAAATCTTCTTGACGTTTACTATACATCAAGAAGTGATGGCTTTGGCATGGAGGTAAAGCGTAGAATAATGCTGGGCTCCTTTGTATTAAGCAGTGGTTACTATGATGCTTACTATAACAAGGCTCTTAAGGTGAGAAGGCTTATTAAAAACAGCTTTGACGATGCTTTTTCAAAGTATGACATGATTATTTCACCTGTTGCGCCTACCGTAGCTTATAAGATAGGTGAAAATTCATCTGATCCCCTTAAGATGTACCTTGGAGATATATATACAGTATCCATTAACCTTGCAGGTATTCCTGCCGTAAGTGTTCCCTGCGGTTTTGGAGCAAATGGTATGCCTGTAGGTATGCAGCTTATAGGTAATAGCTTTGACGAGCCTAAGCTTGTAAAGGCAGCTTATGCCTTCCAGCAGGCTACAGACTTCCATTTAAAGCACAATAAGTATTCAGAAGGAGGCAAAGCATAATGAATTATCAAACCGTTGTAGGTCTTGAGGTCCATGTGGAGCTTGCAACCAAGACAAAGATATTCTGTGGCTGTACCACCGAATTCGGAGGAGAGCCAAATACCCATGTATGCCCTGTATGTTCCGGTATGCCTGGAGTTTTGCCAGTACTTAATAAAAAGGTGGTGGACTTTGCCATAAGAGCAGGTCTTGCCCTTAACTGTGACATTACAAGAGTAAATAAATTCGATAGAAAAAACTACTTCTATCCTGACCTTCCAAAGGCATATCAGGTAAGTCAGCTTTACCTTCCTATTTGTCGTAACGGTAAGGTAGAGATAGAGGTGGACGGGGAAAAGAAGCACATCGGTATCCATGAAATACACATGGAGGAGGATGCAGGTAAGCTTGTACATGATCCATGGGACGACTGTACACTGGTTGATTACAACCGTTGTGGTGTACCTCTTCTTGAGATTGTATCTGAGCCTGACTTCCGCAGTGCCGATGAGGTAATTGCATATCTTACAAAGCTAAGGGATACACTTATGTATCTGGGGGTATCCGACTGTAAGATGCAGGAGGGCTCTATGCGTGCGGATGTAAATATTTCTGTTATGCCCGTAGGTGCATCAAGGTTTGGTACAAGGACAGAGCTTAAGAATATGAACTCATTTAAGGCTATATACAGAGCTATCAACTTTGAAACCGCACGTCAGATAGAAATACTTGAAAACGGCGGTAAGGTAGTACAGGAAACAAGACGCTGGGATGCCAACAAGGATGCTACCTTTGCCATGAGAAGTAAGGAAAATGCACAGGACTACAGATATTTCCCTGAGCCTGACCTTCTTCCTGTGGAGATAGGTGAGGATTGGATCCAGTATACAAGGGATAATATGCCTGAGCTTCCGGAGGCTAAGAGGGCAAGGTACGTAAGTGAATATAATCTTTCAGATTATGATGCCTCAGTTCTTACCTCAGACAGAGATATTGCAAGGGTCTTTGAAGCAGTTGTTGATATTTGCGGCAACCCACGTGAGGCTTGCAATATGGTAACAGGTGAGATGATGAAGCTTATGAGCGAAACCTCTACTCTCCCTGAAGAACTTGAGATAGATGCTGCCAAGATAGCTGCCATTATTGAAATGATAACCTCAGGTAAGATAAACAGGAATGTTGCAAAGGATGTATTTGCAGAGGTATTTAAAAATAATGTTGATCCTGTTAAGTATGTTGAGGACAACTCATTGGGTATGCTTAAGGATGACAGCCTTGTAGAAAAGACCATTGAAGAAGTTCTTGCAAATAACGCAAAGAGTGTTGAGGACTACAGGAGTGGTAAGGAAAAGGCATTCGGCTTCCTTGTAGGTCAGACCATGAAGGCACTTAAGGGTAAGGCAGATCCACAGACAGTAAACAGAATATTAAAGGAAAAACTTCAGTAACATATTTGCCGCCGTGTATATATAATGGATATGCGGCGGTTTTTATTAAAAAACTATTGACAGTTGCCTTTTTTAAAGGTAATCTATATATAAGTGTTATTTTGATATAGGCTGTGAAGGAAAGAGTAACCTAAAGTGAAAATTCAGAGAGGGATATGTTTGCTGTGATTATCCCATTGGAGCTTTATGTGAAGTGCATTCCGGAGCCTGCATGGTGAGCCTTTACGGCTAGCTATGCACGTTTGTCCACGTTAAGGACCTGAGTGGGAGCAGATTGCTCCAAGTAGAGTGGAACCACGGTAGCCTCGTCTCTAGTATTGAGATGAGGCTTATTTTATAAATTGAAATAAAGAAATTATGGTGGCGAAGCCGACTTTTTACGAAGTTAAAAAGTTATGATTTTTGCGGCATGGAGATGTAAGAATGAAGATAGTCAGCGATTTTAATACAATTAAGCGAAAAGATCCCGCAATCAAGAGCAGTATTGAAGTGCTGTTGTATCCCAGCTTTTGGGCACTGCTTTTATATAGGCCGGCACATATACTCTATAGATGGAGATTGTTTTTTATTGCAAGATTTATTTCACAGTTTGCCAGGTTTTTTACCGGTATTGAAATTCATCCCGGAGCAAAGATAGGTGAGGGTTTGTTTATAGACCATGGCATGGGTGTGGTTATAGGTGAAACCTGTGAAATAGGTGACAATGTGACCATTTACCAGGGAGTAACCCTTGGTGGTACAGGTAAAGACGTAGGTAAAAGACATCCTACGGTGGGTGATAATGTAATGGTTGGCTCCGGTGCAAAGGTTCTGGGCCCAATAGTTATAGGCAATAATTCCAAGATAGGTGCAGGTTCAGTGGTGCTTAAGGATGTGCCGGAGGATTCCACCGTTGTGGGTATCCCAGCCAAGGCAGTTAAAGGCAGTCATACAGTTGAGCATCCTTCTGATAACCTTGATCAGATGAGTTTGCCGGATCCTGTTGAAATAGAAATTTGCAGGCTGCGCATAAGACTTCAGCAGCTTGAGGCTAAAATAAATGAAGATGTAAAGGAGATTGAAGATGAAGATTTATAATACTCTTACAAGAAAGAAAGAGGAATTTGTACCATTGGAACCTGGAAAGGTAAAGATGTACGTATGTGGTCCTACTGTTTATGATTATATCCATATTGGTAATGCCAGACCTTATGTTATATTTGACACCATCAGAAGGTATATGGAGTATAAGGGACTTGAGGTCAATTATGTGCAGAATTTTACTGATGTTGATGATAAAATAATCAACAAGGCTAATAAAGAGGGTGTGGATTCTACTGTAATATCTGAAAGATATATAAAGGAAGCTTTGAAGGATGCAGAGGGACTTAATGTAGAGCCTGCCACCAAAAATCCAAAGGTAACGGAGGAAATGCCTGAAATAATTGAGATGATACAGACCCTTATTGACAAGGGCTATGCTTACGAGGTAAATGGCAGCGTATTCTATGATACAAAGGCATTCAAGGATTATGGAAAACTATCCGGTAAAAATATTGATGATCTTGAGGCAGGAGCACGTATTGAGGTGGATACACAGAAAAAAAATCCAATGGACTTTGTGCTCTGGAAGCCTAAAAAGCCAGGTGAGCCTGCATGGCAGTCACCATGGGGCGAGGGTCGTCCGGGCTGGCATATAGAGTGCTCGGTTATGGCAAAGAAATATCTGGGTGATACCATTGATATTCATGCCGGAGGTGAGGATCTCATTTTCCCACATCATGAAAATGAGATTGCCCAGAGCGAGGCGGCAAACGGTGTAACCTTTGCCAGATACTGGATGCACAACGGCTTTATTAACGTAGATAACGAAAAGATGAGTAAGTCAAAGGGTAACTTCTTTACTTTGCGTGAAATAGTAGCTGAAGTGCCCTATGATGTGGTACGTTTCTTTATCTTAAGCGGCCATTACAGAAGCCCCATCAACTTCTCAAGGGAGCTGATGCAGGCGGCGGCAAATAGTCTTGACCGAATTAAGACCTGTGGTAAAAATCTTCGCTTCTTACTTGATAGGGCTGAAGGAACAATTAATGATGCCGAAAGGGAGCTTGTAAAGGAATGCGATGGCTTCAGGGCACAGTTTGAGGCTGCAATGGATGATGATTTCAATACAGCAGATGCTATTACAGCTATTTTTGATCTTGTTAAATTTGCCAATGTAAACCTTAAGGAAAGTTCTTCAAAGGAGCTTGTGGAGGCTGTTTATAACGAGTTTAATGCTCTTTGTGGTATTCTGGGTATCAGGACAGAGGATAAAGAGGCAGAGGTTGATGTGGAGAAGATAGAGTCTCTTATTGCAGAGCGTACTGCAGCCAAGAAAAACAAGGATTATGCCAGAGCTGATGAAATAAGGGCAGAGATTGCGGATATGGTTATTGCCATATATGATACCAGGGCAGGTGTACGCTGGTCGGTGATGTGATATGTTTGATATAACAGGCAGTGATAATATAAAGAGGGCGGAGGAATACTCCCCCCTTGTACTTGCCTATATAGGTGATTCGGTTTATGATATCCTTACAAGGCAGTATATAATAAGTCAGGGCAATGCCCCTGTAAATGTTCTTGACAGAAGGGCAAGGAAGATAGTCAATGCGGCGGCACAGTCTGCCGCTTATGAAAAAATAAAGGATTCCCTTACCGATGACGAAACAGCTGTGTACAAGCGTGGCAGGAATGCAAAAAGCCATACCTCTGCCAAAAATCAGAGTATCACAGATTATAGGCGGGCAACAGGTGTGGAGGCACTCTTTGGATATCTGTATCTTAAAGGAGAAAATGACAGGATAAGAGAGCTTTATGAACTTTGTATAAGTGATGAGGTGTTAAAATGAAGGATAAAAGACCTGTAGATAGAAAAAAAGGCAGCTTTGAGGCATTTGAGGAAAGTCTTCGCCTTGAAGGCAGAAATGCTGTTATGGAGGCTCTTAACCATAACAGGCCCATTGATAAGATATTGCTTAAAAAGGGCGAGGTTGAGGGCAGTCTTAAGGTGATTGCTGCTAAGGCAAGGGAAAAGGGTATAGTTGTTCAGGAGGTTGACAAAAATAAGCTTGATTATATGTCATCTGTAAGCAATTGTCAGGGAGTTATTGCCCTTTGCCCTGCCTATGAGTATTGTGAGGTTGAGGACATAATATCAAATGCAAGGAGCAGGGGAGAAGATCCCTTTATTGTTATACTTGATGAGATAACAGACCCACACAATCTGGGTGCAGTAATAAGGACGGCAGATGCCTGCGGCGCACATGGAGTTATTATACCTAAGCGCCGGGCTGTAGGCGTTAATGCCATTGTAAGCAAGACTTCAGCAGGTGCTGCTGAGTATGTGCCTGTGGCAAGGGTTACCAATATAGCAAGAACTATTGAGGATTTGAAAAAGGAAAATATCTGGGTTGCCTGTGCCGATATGGACGGTGAGCCTTACTTCAATGCTCCTCTTACAGGTGCTATTGCGGTTGTAATTGGTAACGAGGGTAAGGGCGTAAGCCGTCTTGTGAAGGAAAAATGTGATTTCAGAGTGGGTATCCCCATGTATGGCAAAATATCTTCCCTTAATGCTTCGGTATCCGCAGGTCTTATTATGTATGAGGTAGTAAGGCGCAGACGATTTGTCGGGTCAGGTGATTGATTTGAAGGGAGAATACTTGCTTGTAGACGGATATAATATTATCTTTGCATGGCAGGAACTTAAGGAACTGGCAGAGGAAAGCCTTGATATGGCAAGGGACAGGCTTATACATATACTTAAAAACTTTCAGGGGGCAAGGGGATTTGAGCTTATAGTGGTATTTGATGCCTACCTTGTCAAGGGTAATAAGGGTAGTGTAGAACGTGACGGAAATATCTTTGTGGTGTACACAAAGGAGGCGGAAACAGCAGATAACTATATTGAAAAGACTGCTTCAGTCCTTGCAAGGGATTACAAGGTCAGGGTTGCTACATCAGACTATCTTGAGCAGGTAATAATAATCGGCAGAGGTGCCGAGAGAATATCCGCACGTGATTTGAAAAATGAGGTGGATACTGCCAATAAAAGGGTCAGGGAGCAAATAGACCTGATGAAACCTGTAAAAAACAATATGCTCTTTGACAACCTGGATGCAGATGCAGCCAGGTGGCTTGAGGAACTCAGGAGGAAAAAATAATTGGACGATAACAATAAGGAATATTTTGATAAATATAAGTCCCTTACCGATGAGGCGGTTGTGGAGCTGATACACAACGGAGATGATCTTGCCCTTGAGTATATTATTGAAAAATACAGGGGGCTTGTGCGTATCAAGACCCGAAGCTATTTTATGATAGGAGCAGACAGAGAGGATATTATTCAGGAGGGTATGATAGGGCTCTATAAGGCAGTAAGGGATTTTAAGGCTGAAAAGCAGGCTAATTTTTTCTCATTTGCGGAGCTGTGCATATCAAGACAGATAATTACTGCAATTAAAACTGCCAACAGACAAAAACATCTTCCCCTTAATTCCTATATGTCCCTTAATCGTTCTGTATATGATGAAAATGATGAATATACATATATGGAGTTTTTACCTTGTGATACAGGCAATAATCCTGAAACCAGGGTTATAGACACAGAGGAAAAGAACCGAATGGAAAAAAGAATTGCAGTTGCCCTCAGTCCTCTGGAGCGGAGGGTCCTCTCACTGTATCTCAGGGGAAAAAGCTATTCAGATATAGCAGAGAAGGTTAATAAGGACGAGAAAAGTATTGATAATGCTCTGCAAAGGGTTAAGAAAAAGGTTGAGAAGATAATTAATGAAAAGTAACATTAAAAAGCCACAAAATCATGTGGCTTTTTTGTATGGAGCAAGATAGTATGTATAAATTATATGTGAGTTGATAAAGCCTGTTTAGCTCAAAAAAAGACCCTGTAAGCTTTAAACCTACAGGGCTAAATAAGCTGCTAACCGGAGTTGAACCGGTGACCTCAGCACTACCAATGCTGCGCTCTACCTACTGAGCTATAGCAGCAGAATATATATGTCTGCCTTTTAATGGGCACTCGTATAATATACTATACTTAAGAGAAAATGTCAACATTTTTTTTGATTTTTAAAAAAATTTTTGTTTTAGTCAATATGAGCGTATTTGTATATGTTATACATCTCATAAGTAAAAAATTTAATTATTATTGACTATTTTGCATTAAAGATATATAATATTCATAGTAGGTGAGTATTGTCAATTAACGGGTATTTTACCTTGATATTGAAATTACACCTCTTTTTTGCGGCAATTATGCCGATATTATGTTAAAACAAGCTTTTTAAGGAGGAAATTTTATGAAAAGGGTTTGTAAAAAACTCATAAGCGGAGCCATGGTAGCAGTTATGGTTGCTGCTTGTGCCCCAACCGTTCAGAGTGGCTTTATAGCACCTTTGAGGGTTGAGGTTTCGGCTGCACAGGAAATCGGTATTACCGAATGTGCAGGTTGGCTCGAATCAGCATGGGTAGAGTGGAGTCCATCAAGTACCAGTGGTGTATCATACTACAGGGTATCATATTCAAAGGATGGATCTTCATTTACTACTATTGATGATGAACTTGTAAGAATGTATAAGGACGGACACTGGAGAGCTGATATTGTTGGTATCTCTGCAGGTGCTTATACCATTAAGGTTGAGGCTTACAACAGTGCAAATGAGGCTATAGCATCTGAAACAGCATCTGCTACTGTTGAGTCTCACGACAGGACAGGCTTTAACTTTAGTCCTGCTTCAACTTGCTATGACAGCTCTGATCCGTTACAGTCAGGTGGCTACAAAGGCGATGGTACACCTAAGGACGGTGCAGAAATATTGTACATAACAAGTGCAAGCGATATTGATACCGTTACAGATTCTACAGGTACTACAGGTCTTTCAACTATTCTTCAAAGTAGAAATAAGCGTACAGATGTTCCTCTTATTGTAAGAATTGTAGGTAAAATTGACTATTCAGGTTCTGAGCTTAACAGTTCAGGTTATATTCAGATAAAGCCTAGCAAGAGCTATACCAACTACAATACTACTATTGAGGGTATAGGTGAGGATGCTTCTGTAAACTTTGGTTTTCTTCTGAGAAATGCAGGTAATGTAGAGATAAGAAATCTTGCTGTACATGACTTTGGAGATGATGGTATTTCTCTGGATACAGATAACTGCAATATCTGGCTCCATAACAATGAGTTCTTCTATGGTGAGCAGGGTAGTGGCGATAAGGCGAAGGGCGACGGTTCTTCCGATGTTAAGAATGACTCACAGTTTGTTACCCTTTCATACAACCATTATTGGGATGCAGGAAAGTGCTCACTTTGCGGTATGACTTCAGAAACAGGTGAAAATTATATCACCTACCACCACAATTGGTTTGATCATTCTGATTCACGTCACCCACGTATAAGAACAATGTTTGTTCACGTATTTAACAATTACTATGATGGTAATGCTAAGTATGGTATAGGTGCTTCTGCTGATTCAGATGCTTTTGTTGAAGGTAACTATTTCAGAAACTGTAAGTATCCTACACTTCAGGGTTCCACTGGTCATGACTCTGATGGTAAGGGCTCATCAAACACATTTGATGATAGTCCTGCAATTGGTGCAATCAAGCTTTATAATAATATAATGGAAGGTAGCCTCGTTCAGTTTACCGCAGGTTCTGATGGTGAGACTTCTTCAAATGCAGATGGTTGTGTTGTTACAACCAGAAACCAGCGTATTAACTATACAACTTCAGCAGGTGCAACATATAGCAATGCTGATGTTGATGATGCCTATATACAGAGTCTTGCTGATGTAGTTCAGCAGCCTGCCGATGCTAAAGTTACTGTTGAAAAGTATGCCGGAAGAACAGGCGGCGGTGACTTTGCACAGGCTACAGGTTTTGCATTTAACGATTCTGTAGATGATAGTGATTATGAAATTAATACTACTCTCAGATCCGCTATTACAAACTATGTAAGTAATAATATTTCAAGCAATCATGTTATTGCTTCTGTAGGTGGTTCTGTAGATGGAAGCATTGTACCTGAGCCTCCAACAGAGAGCACTACTTCAGATCCAGCAACTGAAACTACCACAGACGAGCCTGTAACCGAGCCTACTACAAGTTCACTTAAGGTGCTTGATACAGGTAGCTATGCGGCAGCAGATATTGTAAGTGATACAGCAAAGTTCCTTGTTACAGGTAACTCAGGCAAGAATGGTCAGCTTAAGATTGATGAAAGCGGTTCTGTTAAGTTTAATGTAGCATCAGGAGCTAATGTTTCCATTAGTTATAAGTGTGGTTCAAGTGATTCATCAAAGTCAGCAAGTATATCATGCGCAGGTAAGACAGGTGAAACTCTTGTGGGTAGTTCAGGATCTAATCCTCTTACATCCACACTTGAGCTTTCAGGTTTAAGTGCAGGTGAATATACTATCACTGCTTCACAAAACGGTGGTACTACAGCTCAGATTATATCTGTTGCAGTAAGTTATAGTGGCGATCCTACAACTCAGCCTACTACAGAAACTACAACAGAAACCACAACTGAAACTACAACCCAGTCTACAACAGAGCCTACAACAGAGACTACAACATCAGAGCCTGTTACACTCCCTGATGGAAAGATTTGGGGCGATGCAGATGACAGTGGTGTTTTAACAGCAAATGATGCAGCATCTATCCTTCATTATGTACTTTACCCTGCAAGTTCACCTATCAAGGCAGAGGTTCTTCCTCTTTGTGATGTGAATGCAAATGGCAGTGTAGATGGTGATGATGGAGCAATGGTTTTACAAAAAACTTTGTTTGCAGATTTCATTTTGCCTGCTGAAAAGTAATTAAAAAATATGACCTCCATAGTTTGCAGTTTTGCTTTGCTGTGGAGGTCATTTTATATTTATATAAAAATAAAAAAGTGTACTTTGTAATATAAAGTACACTTTTTAAATTATGTTTTTTTAGACAGAAAAGAAACTGTCGTCAGAGCCCTGACCGTTAAATACATAATAGCACTTGCCTTCCTCAGGCTTGTAATAAAGCTCAATGGACTGGAGATCCTTAACCTTATTTCCCTCAGCCTTCCAGGTCTCCTTGGCATAATCCAAAAGCTGCTTAGTATCAACTTGTTTACC
>CASFCZ010000016.1 GCA_949293325.1 uncultured Eubacteriales bacterium
CAGGGAAATATCCGCACCTTATTTTTTGTCATTTTATAAGCTACGGCAATCTGTAATTTATTGCGGTTTTAAGTTGAATTATATCTTTATTTGTGATATAGTTAATATATTGTAAAATAAAATCGGGAGGACTAAAAAATGAAAGCAGTGATTTTGGTTGCGGGCTATGCCACAAGGTTATATCCCCTTACCAAGGATACACCAAAGCCATTACTCAGTGTTGGGGGAAAGCCTATTATTGATTACATAGTAGAGCAGATTAATCGAATTGATGCAGCAGATGAGATATTTGTTGTAAGTAATCACAAGTTTGCATCCCACTTTGAAAAGTGGGCTGAGGCTAAAAACAACAGTAAGAAAATAACCGTACTTGACGACGGCACCTCAACTGAGGAAACCAGACGTGGTGCAATCGGAGATATTTTCTACACCATTACCCAAAAGGGTATTGACGATGATATGGTTATAATAGCAGGGGATAACCTCTTTACCTATGACCTTAAGGAAAATTATGACTATTTTATGGAAAAGGGTGACGACTGTGTATGCGTTAAACAGTTTGATGACCCTGAAATGATCAAGCAGCTGGGGGTTGTGCTCCTTGATGATAACAACAGAATAATTGACTTTGAGGAAAAACCTGAACATCCAAAGAGTAATAAGGCCTCCTTTGCCACATACTTTTATAAGAGGGAAACTGTTCCCCTTTTCAAAACCTATCTTGAGGAGGGTAACAAACCAGATGCCCCTGGTAACTTCCTTGCATGGCTGTACAAAAGAAAGCCAGTATATGCCTATGTTATGAACGGGGAATGTTATGACATCGGTACACATAAGGCTTTAAATGAGGTAAGAGAAATATTTGGCGAATAATAAAATACGGGGGTATACATTATGGTATACCCCCTCAGCGTGTCGAAAAATCGACACGCTTGCAAGAAATGCTTGCCAGCACTTTCAGCAAATGTCGACAGCCATATCTTTGGTATGTCCGCATCAATCTTTGCGGTGCAACCATTTCTTGCAGTAGGGGTACTAACGTACCCACCATTGAAGTAACAACCCGTGCCTCAAAGGGGTTATAAACCTCTTTTCGACACATCTGCATCGCAAAAGATGCGACCGCCCTTTGGGCGGCTTTTGCCAAAGGCAAAAGTGCCTTTGTTATACCCTCGAACGGGCAAAGCCCGTCCTGCGGATTAAAGTCTGCGACGCTTTAAGCTACCTGAAAATGAAGGTTAGATATTAATTTAATTCAAGAAATCAAGCGTTTTATAGGTTTATTGACGGTCTGTGGGGTATACATTATAGTATACCCCATTTTTTATAAGAGGTATAATATGAAAAGCGTAACAATATATACTGACGGTGCCTGCTCAGGTAACCCCGGAAAGGGTGGCTATGGCGTTATCCTTATATATGGAAAGTATAAAAAGGAAATATCCGCCGGCTATAGTCAGACTACCAACAACCGTATGGAGCTTCTGGGAGTTATAACTGCCCTTAAAGCACTTAATGAGCCCTGTGAAGTAAAGCTTTACAGCGACTCAAAGTATGTAATTGACTCCATTACAAAGGGCTGGGTATATTCCTGGCAAAGGAAAAACTGGATAAAGTCCGACAAAAAGCCTGCCCAGAATGTAGACCTGTGGAAGGAGTTACTGCCCCTGCTTAAAATACATAGGGTAGAATTTGTATGGGTAAAGGGTCATGCGGATAATCCCGGAAATGAAAGATGTGATTTTCTTGCCACCTCGGCGGCGGCAGGAGATGAATTGCTTGAAGATATGGGCTATAATGGATAATATGCAGGAGAAAAGTATTTAATCTTTTCTCCTTTTTATCTCTTATTGTACGTATAAATATATAATTCGATTTTATTATTTTTTATTAATTAGTATTATTTTTTATTATAAAAGCAGTAATATAATTCCTTTTTATTTATCCAATGTTATATATCAATATTGAAAAAAACTGAATTTTATTGTATAATATAAACAATGATAAATGTCAAGGAGACATAAGAATGAAATATATTATAGATAAAATACTAGCTGTACTACAAGAAAATAATATATCAATGTATTCTTTTGCGAATCAGACTAAAATTAACAAAAGTACCATGCATAAGCTGATGCACATGGAACGAAACCTTAAACCAAAATACTTTTATTCAATTATAGACAATCTTCCTGCATCCAACAGCTTAAAATATGAGCTGACATCAAGATATAACCGCCTTTCTCTGGGGGAAAAAAGATATAATGCAAATTTATGCATTCGGGATATGATAAACAGTATGTCGGAAATGTCCTTTACAGTAATGAAGGATAAGCTTTCTCTGCCTGAAAGTGCTAAGCCTGACCATACAGAACCCGTAAAGGTATATAAGGGGGATTCTATACGACATATTATAAGCCTGCTGCTTATTGATGAGATGTATAAGCCCAATCCCAGTGCCTGCGTATATCTGCCGGGCAACGGCACTACCCTGAAAAGCCATATAGATAACGTTGTAAAGCTTTATGATACCTCTATCAGTGTCAGCTTTTTACTGGATATTGCCAAAGGCGGAGATGATGACAGCGAAAGCTATAATCTCTGTGTACTTAAAAGCATACTGCCTATGGCAATGTCCTTCAGCAACAACTACCGTTTTTACTACACTTATGTAGATAAACTCTTTAACAACAGTAATCTTACACCTTACCCATACTTTATCAGTCTCAGTGACGCTGTTGTGTTTCTTAATTTGAAGGTAGACGAAGCCCTTGTAATAAACGATACACCCATTGCAAAGAATCTCAGGGCACACTGTGAGGGAAAGAGGGCAGGCTACAAAAAGCTTATTAACACCGATTCAGACATAATCAGCATAGTAAACAATATAGTTGATAATCAGCCTGAAGTGACAACACACTGCTGTATTGAATATGAACCGTGCCTTGCCTTCTTCTACACTGAAGAAATGATTGAGTCTACAGTCCCTGCACATATGCCTGAACCCGAAAGAAGCCAACTGATACATATACTTAATATCCGCAGAGGTCAGCTTGAAAATATTAAAAAAACCGTTCAGATTTTTAACAGGGACAGCCTTAAGGAATTTGCCCGGACAGGCATAATACATGAATTTCCCAAGGCTTACTCAAGGCCATGTACCGTTGATGAAAGGCATTTTCTCCTTAACTGCCTTTTACAGTCGGCACTTGACCCAAATAACAATCACATTATAAGGGCAGCAAATCCCGTTCACCTTGAAATATCAGACTGTCTTTCCCTTATTATTCAGGATGACAGCTGCATTCAGTTTACCATATTCAATGACAGTAAACTGCCTCTTAAGTACCTTACATTAAAAGAAAATACCCTGGGAGGATATTTTAAAAACTTTATACTCGACAGTCTTAACACAGATCTGGTATACTCTAAAGAGGATACCATTGAAATAATCAGGGATGCAATAGGGTATATACCTGATAAGACTTAATAATGTGAGGGATAAGGATGTTCGGAAGAAAATATAAACTTATACTTGACAGCAAGCTTGATGAGCTTAAAATGAACCTTGAAAATAACTATAAAGACCTTGCCCACGGGGCATTAAAGGAGTATCTCACCATACTTGAGGATCTCCATGACCGTGGCTGCATATCCGAAAGAACTTATCTAAAGTACCTTAAAACAGGGGAAAAATATAAGGAGGATATGAAGGACTATCACCACTAGATATGATATACCAAAGGGGGCTGATGTAAACATTTTTGTTCACATCAGCCCCCTTTTATTTTTACCTTAAATCTAATTGTCCGACTTATAAAGTTTATTAACGGGTTTAAGCATCTCCCTCATCACCTTACGTATACTTTTAGGTGAAACTATCTTAACATCCTCTCCAAAGCTGAATACCCAGCCATAGAACATTTTGCTTGGCACCACATCCACATTAACGGTAAATGAGGTATCATCCTTAGGCACAAGGGTAATATCTGTACCAAACTTATCTATTATGAAATTGGCGGTTTTATTTTTACACTCCAGTTTAACAGTACATATTTCTCCGCCATACATACTGAAATGCTCATTTGAATATGCCGCAAGGTCAATGCCTTCAAACATCTCCCTGCCCTCTCTCTCCCTTTCCGACTCAATGGTAACCTTGAACATCTTATCAAGGCGGTAATGCTTGAAGCCGCCACTGCCGGGATCATAACCCAATAAATAATAATTGTCATTATCCCAGATAAGGGCCCAGGGACTTATATGTTCCTTAATTGCGTTTTTCTTAGGTTCAAGCTCCTTTTTTATATTCCAGCTGCGGTATTCAAACCTGATTGACCTGTTGTTGCTGATAGCCTCATCCACCGCATCCATTGCATAGTACACCTTTTCATTTATGGTCTTGACACGGTTTTTAACAATTACTGACTTATGTATCTTTGCAGCATTAAAATCACTTGTAAATTTTTCAAGTTTTTTTATGAGTTCCCTTGATTTTTCCTCTGTAAGGGAGCGGGATGACTGTACCGCATCCACAAGAAGCTTAAGCTCGAAAAGTTCAAAGTCCCTGGATGCAAGATGATACTTATAGCTTGAGCCCATTTTTTCACCCCTGATGTCATATCCAAAGTCATTAAGCATCTCTATATCACTGTATATTGCCTTACGCTCCGCCTTTATCTCCCGGTCTGCAAGGTAGTCTATTATATCACCCATAGTGATATAATGGCTCTCATCGGTTTTTTCCTGAAACAGTTTTAATATATATAACAGCTTAAGTTTTTGATTGGCTGACTTTGGCATAGTAACACCTCCATAATACTTTATCTGGGTTGATTATAGCACAGAGGTGAATTAATATTCAATACCGAAAGACCACATTATGTACTTTAATATATTAAAACAATCATTTAAACAGTTTTTTTCTTGCAAAGCCTGCCACCCTTTTTATAAGGCTTTTAGGTTCCTTTACAGAGATCTCATAGCTATAGCCGTCCCTTGTCCTGCGTTCCTCAAGGTATTTCATTATCTCATCAGCGGTAGTCTTATTTTTACACCTTACCTCAAATTTTTTGTTCTTTACAGGAGTAATATCAATAAAGTAAAGCTTACTTACAACAATCGGTATAAAATGCCAGCTGAGCTTTTCGATTTCTGTTCTTTTACATATTGATATAATGTCACTTAATTTTACAACGTTTATATTTGCAGAGGCAGATGTTACAAGAAATTTTTCCCCTATGTAAAACTTATCCAGTTTTTCACTGTAATCTATATCGTTCCTTACCTCATCTATATCATATCCCAGTTTATTAAGGTATGTCTCCACAAATGACATATTGCCACCCATCATACACCAAAGGCCAAGGGAAAAAAATATAATAAATCCCCCTGATATGACATACTCCCATATACTGACGGAATTAACAGCTGTAACAAATCCATTTTCCAAAAAAATATCGTATACTGCAAAAAAATTACCACGTTCTTTTGCTACAATCCATAACATTAGGAAAAAACCCGAAGATATAAACAAGAATAATATTCCAAATAAAATACCTCTTATCCTGCATATATCATTAAAATTATACATTTTACTCCCCCTGCGTATATTTAATATTATATTTCATTATATTATAAATTTACATTTAATGTCAATATATCCCTATACAAAAAGAGACAGACCTGGGTGTCTGCCTCTTTGTTGCAAAATCCCTTATTCCTCATCAACGGGACTTGTCATAGGTATAAATATATCTGTTTTTTCCTTTTTTTCACTGCGGTTTTTTTCAATAGCCATATCATAGAAAAGCATCTGGGAGTGAATAGGCTCTTTACCACGTCTGTCAACACGCTTATAGGTACCGTCACTTTGCATTACTCTTGCCTTAACATTGTCTGCAAGGGTAATATCCATAATTTCGCATACCTCTTTTTTAATATCCTCATCCTCCACAATAAAGGCAACCTCCACACGTCTGTCCAGGTTACGCTGCATCCAGTCTGCACTTGCAAGGTATACCTTAGGCTCTCCGCCGTTTTCAAAGTAATATATCCTGCTGTGTTCAAGGAACCTGCCTACTATGCTTGTAACACGGATATTTTCACTTATACCCGGTACACCCGGACGCAGACAGCATATACCCCTTACCACAAGGTCAATCTTAACACCTGCCATAGCCGCCTCATAAAGTGCCCTGATAATACCGTCATCCACAAGGGAATTCATTTTGGCTTTGATACATGCCGGTTTACCCTCACGGGCATTTTTCATTTCGTTGGCTATGTTATCCATAAACATTTCCCTTAATCCAGTAGGTGCTGCGGCTATCTTCATATAATTGGTGGACTTGGAATAGCCCGTAAGTACGTTAAAGAGCTTGGATACATCTGCACCGTAGCTTTCCTTGGCAGTAAACATACCCATATCGGTATAGAGCTTTGCAGTCTTATCATTGTAATTACCTGTACCTAAGTGAAGATAACGGTGAATACCGTCCTCCTCCTTACGTACCACCATACAAAGCTTGCAGTGGGTCTTTAAGCCCACAA
>CASFCZ010000017.1 GCA_949293325.1 uncultured Eubacteriales bacterium
TGGATAATGTAAATATTGAAAAATTATAATTCAGGCGGCGTAAGCCGCCTACTTTTTTGAGGTTAAATATGTATGGATTTGAATTGAAAAAAAATGAATATATTGATGAAATAGGCTCAGAGGTTTTTTTGTATTTCCACACAAGTGGTGCAAGGCTGTTGTTTGTTAAAAATGATGATGACAACAGGGTGGTAATGCCGGTATTTAAAACTCTGCCGGAAAATGACAAGGGTCAGGCCCATATAGTGGAACACTGTACCCTTTGCGGCTCGGAAAATTACAGGCTCAAAGATCCCTTTAATGTACTGGAAAAAGGCAGTCTGTATACATATCTGAATGCCATTACCTATGAGGATAAAACCGTATATCCCGTTGCATCTACATATAAAGATGAGTTGAAAAAAATGGCAGCCGTCTATGCCGATGCTTTATTTAAGCCTCTTTTTATACATGATGAGGGCATATTCCGCAGGGAAGGTGTATGCTATAAGGAGGATGGTGTAGGGGGTGTAGTGTATAATGAAATGAAGGGTGCCTTTTCAAGTGAGGAAAGGTGTCTGTTGACTGCCATAAAAAAGGCACTATACAGTGGCTGTGCCTATGAGTTCGTTTCAGCTGGTATTCCGGACAGTATTGCTGAGCTTAGCTATAAGGAATTAAAGGATTTTTATTATAAAAACTATTCTCCCGATAACTGTCTTATATATATATACGGGAATGTTGATATTGAGGAGTACATGGAGCTTTATTCAGGTTATCTCACTAAATCGACAGGTAAAAATACCTCCCCTGAAATTTGTACAAATGAATATAAGGAAATAATAGAGGTGCCCTTTGACAAGACGGCAATGGGCTTTTCGGGAGTTGTATTTCCCTGCTGTAGGGCAGAAAATTATAGGGAATGTATAGAGCTGTCGGTACTCAGCCATATACTGACTTCAGGTGCTGACTCCCTTTTATATCATGCCATTGTGGATGAGGGTGGTGCTGTTAATTTCAGTGGAGGTTTTGATGATATGTCGGCAGTATCGGAGTTTCATGTTATTGCAGAGGGGATGGAAGCATCAGAGCTCAGAAAGAGGCTTGAGGGAGTATTTTCGGATATTATTAATAGGGGAATAGATAGGGAAAGAATAAAAAAATCCGTGGATAAACTTAACTTCTTTATTAATGAGGGAGACTTTGGGTATAAACCAAAGGGACTTTTTCTGGGCCTGGAGCTTTTAAAGGGACTTATGTATGATGACATTTCTTTTCAGCCCCTTAAAATAAGGGAAATGCTTAAGTCCGCAGAAAATGCCGATTATCAGGGGCTTGTAGAAAAATATTTTGCAGGCAAAGGTATATACGGTACTACCCTTGCTGTAGAAAAGAAAAAAATGCAATGTAAAAATTATTTGCCTACAGGTGAATTTCCTTCTGTAAATGATAGCCCTGAAGAGCTTAATAAGATACCTCCTAAAAGAATACAGGATATTCCAAGGGATATAACTTGGTTTAATCCTGTTGTCGAGGGGGGCTGTATCTTCACGAAAAATGAAGAAAGTAATATTGTGTATCTGGATATTGCTTATCCCATTAATGAAAGTATTATCAGCGCTGCTGCATTATATGGAAAAGCTGTGCTTAAACTTAATAAAAAATTGCTGGATAAAGTTACAGGCTCCTTTGGCAGGCTTAATATTGGCGTCAGATGTATTTCCGTTGGAGAGGGTTCTGTACCGATACTTGTATTTTCCTCTGCCTTTTTAAGGGAAAATATGGTTAAATGTACAGCATTGCTTAAGGAAATAATCGAGGAAGCATCTTTTAATGATAATGAAGAATTAAACAGGATTATTGCTTCCCTTAAGTCTGACTACAGGTCGGATTTTGTATCAAGGGGCAACAGCTATGCCATCAGCTCTGTTATGTCAGCCCTTAGTTATAGCGGAAGGCTCCGTGATATGGCTAAGGGAATAGGAATGTATAACTATCTGAATTGTACTGATACAGGAATTAATGATTTAAAAAGTATAGCTGATTATTTAAGGACTGTTAAGCCATTAATTATATTAAGGGGCACATTGCAAGACAGGAACTATATTTATAATAATATACCTCATGCCGATGCTATGCCACAGGCGTGTACAGGCAGTACTGCTGATATGTCAGATGCAACTGCATATAGGGTACCGGCAAAGGTAAACTTTAATTGCCTTGGAATGAAACTGCCCTTCTATAAAGGATATATGGGTGTTGCCGCACGTATAGCTGAAAGCGGATATATCTGGGATAAAATAAGACTTGAGGGTGGAGCATACGGTGGAGGCTGTTTCTTTACAAGAAACGGAATATTCCTTATGTATTCCTATAGGGACCCTATGGTGGAAAGTACATATACAGCCTTTGAGGGTATCGGACAATACTTTGGGGAATTTGATGCTGACAAAAGAGAGTTTGAAAGGTTTATAGTGGGTGCTGCAAATGCAAGGCTCCGTCCTGTAAAGGATAAAAATGTCTGCCCCATGGTTCTTGATATGGTGTTGCAGGGCAGAACTTATGAAAGTGAGTTTACACTCTGGAAGGAATTGCTTGATTGTAAATGCAGTGATATAAGGCATATGGGTGATATGATACTTTCTGCTTGTGATAGTGGGATAAAGGTAAGTCTTTGCGGAGATGATGCCCCTTTAAATATATTCAAAGAGATATACAGGTTATAAAAACATTTCAGCTTTGCAGGGAGACAGATTTTTTTATTTGTAGAATTTTCTACACTTGTAGAAAAATGTTTCTTGAAGATTTCTTACAGGATATTAAAATGAAAGTAAGAAATTATATGGAGTTGATTTTCATGAAAAAATACATATCCTTGTTTATGTGTCTGTTTATCCTTAGCGGATGTTCCAAGGCAACGGTAGAACAAACAGCTGAGGATACAAAAAATGTAACCGTCACGGAGGTAACGGCGGAAAATGTAGGGGATAGTCTTACCCTTAGCGGTAATGTTGTTCCTGTTAATCAGGCATCTGTCTCCTTTAAACAGGCAGGTGTTATTGATCATGTATATGTAAAAGAAGGAGATACAGTTAAGGCAGGAGATAAAATAGCAAGCCTTAAAAGTACCGATTACGAGCTTCAGCTTAAAGCGGCACAGGCTTCTGAGGCAGGAGCAGGTGCCCAGACAGATACGGCAGAGGCGGGAGTTACTGCGGCTCAGGCACAGGCTGACGCTGCTCTGGCACAGGTAAATACTGCCCAGGCAAGCCTTGATGCTGCTATCTCTGCAAGGGATACTGCTCAATTACAGATAGATACAGAGATACCATCCAAGATTGAACAGGCAAAACAGCAGCTTGAGCTGACCCAGACAAATTATGATAATATAAAAACTATGTATGATAGTGGTGTAGCTACTAAAAACCAGTTTGACGAGATAGCTACAAAACTTGCTGTAGACAGGGAAACCTATCAGCAGGCGCTGGATGCAAAGAAGGTAGCCCAATCACAGCTCAATGCAGCCCAGGCGCAGATAGAGGCGGCAGAGGCAACTAAAGAAACTGCCCAGTCCACATACGATGCAGCCATCGCCCAAGTTAATGCGGCAAAGTCCACAACAGCTGCGGCCCAGGCACAGACCTCTGCGGCACAGGCTCAGAGTCAGGCGGCAAGCAATAGCCTTAATGATACGGTAATTTACAGCCCTATGGATGGCGTAGTACTTAAAAAAGTAATGAATTCAGGGGAAACTGTTGCAGCAGGTACTCCCATTGCAGTTGTAGGCACTAATGATAAAATGTGGGTACGGGTAGGTGTACCGGATAATTATATCAACAGGGTGAAAAAGGGACAACGTGCACTCATCCATGTATATGGACTTGATGAAAGTATAGAGGGCATAGTTGATGAGGTAGGTGCTCTTGCAGATACAACAACAAGGACATTTACAGTCAATATTATGGCAGACAACTCAGACAACCTTCTTAAGTCAGGTATGATATGCAGTACAGATATTATCTTTTCTCAGGAGAGCAAGGTACTTGTTCCTGTTGACAGTGTCATATCCTTACCTGAGGGTGACAGTGTATTTATACTGGATGGAGATACTGTCAGGGAGGTTGCCGTTGAAACAGGTGAAATAACGGGTGACAGTATAGAGGTAGTAAGTGGACTTACTTCAGGTGATATGATTGTAACAGATGGACAATTCGTCCTTACCGACGGTGATAGGGTAACGGCGGAGGTGGCTGAAAATGATTAAATGGTGTGTCACGCATAAAAGCGTTGTTTTACTTTTATGTGCCTGTATCCTTGTTTTTGGCTTTGGTATGTATCCCTATATGGAGATGCAGGAAAATCCACAGGTTTCAAGTCCAGCTGCAACGGTACAATGTATATATCCCGGTGCAGCCCCTGAAGATGTGGAAAGGGATATTATAAAGCCCCTTGAGGATCATATTGATGAAATATCCGATATAAAGTCCATAGACAGTTACTGTATGGACAGTGTGGGTGTAGTCAAGATTCAGCTTGAGAATATGAGTGATGATAAAATTACTGAAAAATGGGAGGAGCTTAAGGATAAGGTGGATGATGCCAAGGCAGAACTGCCTGACTCAGCCTATGATCCTGAAGTGGAAACAGACTTTACTTCATCCTACGGTCTTATACTGGGTATATCATCTGATGATTACAGCTACCAGCAGCTTAATGATGTTGCAGAGAGCTTAAGGGATAGGCTTAAAGTAGTTGATGGTGTTAAGGCTGTGGATATAGACGGGGAAATACAGCAGCAAATATCCATTGATCTTGATCTTAACCGCCTTCAACAGTATGGCCTTTCCGTTGCGGATATAAGTACATACCTTCAGGCAAGGAATATAAATATTCCGGGAGGCAATCTGGAGCTTGGCTCCTCAAAGGTACCGGTACAGATAACCGGAGAATATGCCTCTGTGGAGGAAATAGGTAATACTATTATCGGTATGTCCACTGATAGCGGCAATACAGTACATTTGAAGGATGTAGCGGATATTTATAAAACAGACGAGGATACATCTATCCGTGCTACCGTTAATAATGAAAAGGGTGTACTTGTTGGTGTCAAATTTACAGATGGTGAGAATATACCCCATATAACAGATGAACTTAATGGTATTATCAGTGATTTTGAGAAAAATGACCTTTACAGGGATATGCATCTTACCAGGATAATAGATCAGTCTGTATATATTGATGATGCCATTGACCTTCTTAACAACAACCTGTTTTCGGCAGTCCTTCTGGTGCTTATAGTTATTGTATTTGCAATGGGTATCAGGAGTGCAATTATTGTTGCTTTACCAATACCGGTGGTAATTGCAACGGTATTTGTCTATATGGATCTGACGGATATTCCTTTGCATCAGGTATCCATAGTGTCCCTTGTTATTTCCCTTAGTCTTCTTGTGGCTAATGGTATAGTGGCAAATGACAATATGAATGTTTATCTGGACAGAGGGGAGGACAGAATGACCTCCTGTACTAAGGGTGTTAAAGAGGTTGCAATGCCGATACTTACCTCTACTCTTACCACAATAGCTTCCTTTTTGCCACTTATAATGATGGAGGGTTCCGAGGGTAAGTTTGTAAGAAGTCTGCCTATACTGGTATCTGTAGCACTTGCAGCTTCTTATGTAACTTCTCTGACCCTTGTACCTGCCATGGGACATTGGCTTTTGCTTGATAAGGAACAAAAAAGTAAACGCAAGGTACATAAGCAGCTTTTAAATGGAAGGGGTACTGCCCTGTATAAATCTATACTCAACAAATGTCTTAAGCTGCCTCGAATTACCATAATGGTATTTGTGGTGATATTTGCAGTAAGCCTTTTTGTTATCCCTACACTTAAGATACAACTTTTTCCGCCTGTTGAACGTGAGCAGTATGTGGTGGATGTAACTCTTAAGGAAGGCAGTACTACAGATAAGACTGCGGAGGTTGTTTCACAGATATGCGGTATACTTGACGAAGATGATAGTGTTACAAGCTATGCCAGTGAGATCGGTACAGGCTTTATGAAATATTATGTTACTTTTCTGCCTAACCAGCAGGCATCAAACCGTGCCCAGATACTTGTAAATGGCAGCCGTAGTCAGATAAGTACACTGGAGGATAAAATAGCAGAGCGGATACCTGCTGCCATAGTCAATATAAAACAACTTGAGATAGCCATGCCTGTGGATCATACCATAGAGGTACGTATTTCAGGTGACGATGCAGATACCCTTATCAGCCTTGCCGAGCAGGTGAAGGATAAAATGCGTGGTATAGAGGGCAGTAAAAATATAGAGGATAATTTTGGCAGTTACGGCTATAAGCTCAGTGTCAATGTTAATGAAGAAAAGGCAAATATGGTGGGTATAACTAATTATGAGGTAGCTCAGATAGTCCGTATGGCTATAAACGGCACTGAGATAACCAGCCTTAAACAGGAGGATATAACCAAGGATAGTCTTCCTGTTATAATGAAACTGCCTGATGATAAGACAAAGGACAGTAATAGCATAGGCAGCATCTTTATTACTTCCACTGTAACGGGACAGAACGTTCCTCTTGATCAGGTTGCAGATATAACAACCGAAAAGAGCCTTAGTAAAATAATGCGTCGGGATGGTCAGCGGGCCATTACTGTAGGTATGTTTGTGGAGGATAGTTATGAAAGTGATGATGTGCTTGCACAGGTAAAGGAAAAAATGCAGGAAATACAGCTTCCTGATGGTTATAGTCTTGCCTATGATGGCGAAAAGGAAAGCCGCACCGATGCACTCAGGTCTATGATAGCCCCTACCATAGTGGCGATTGCAATTATATATATTATTATTGTTTTCCAGTTTGGTGACCTTATTAAGCCCCTTATCATTATGGGCACTATCCCACTTTCCTTTATAGGTGTTATATGGGGACTTAAGCTTATGGACTATCCCATAGGTTTTATGGCACTTTTGGGTGCTATCAGTCTTATGGGCGTGGTGGTAAATAACGGTATAGTTATATTGGATTATATTGATCTTCTTGTTAAACAAAGTGGAAGAATCAGGGAATCTATTGTAGAAGCATCTGTTACAAGGTTGCGGCCTATTATGGTAGGTATGATAACTACGGTAATAAGTCTTATTCCCATGGTGGCAACAGGTGGTCCCCTTTGGGCACCTATGGCTAGCTCCATATTATATGGTATGCTTGTTTCGTCTGTGCTTACAATGCTTGTAATTCCCTGTGCCTACTATATTACAGTAAAACATAAGGAAAAAAAGCACACCACTGAAACTCTCTCCTAAAAAGTTTTAGTTTACAAAAAGGTCATAGAGTGTTATAATACGTTTTGTATGTCAGCTCTATGACCTTTTTGGGCTGACATAGATATATTGGATATATTGACAGTTCGTGACCATCCTGTCGTAAAACAAAACTAGGGAAAAACAGCATTTTATTTTTATGCCTGCGTACCCTTGTGGTGCGCATTTTTATTTTTCAGGGAGGTGATATTAATGAGTGAATTCAAGATTAATTCAACCAAAAAGCTTACCATATCGGCTATGGTTATAGCTCTTTATGTAATTATCATGTATGTTACCGAAAGCTTTGCCTTCGGAGCTGTCCAGGTAAGGATAGCAACGGCACTTTACTCATTAAGCTACTTTTTCCCATTCCTTGTTTTACCTTTGGGACTTGCTAACCTGTTGTCCAATATATTGGGCGGTATGGGCATGGTGGATATGCTCGGAGGCTGTGGAGTGGGTATTATCACTTCTTTCTGCGTATATATGGTAAGAAAGGCAAAGCTGCCATTCTTTCTTGTGGCAGTGCCTATAGTACTTGGTCCGGGACTTATTGTACCTGTATGGCTTACATCCTTTACAGGAGTGCCTTATCCTGCTCTTGCCGTGAGCCTTTGCTTAGGTCAGGTGGCACCTGCAATACTTGGGGCAGCTGCCGTAAAGGTACTTGAATCAAGTAAAGCATTGGCAAATATTAAATAACGGAGGTAATTATGAGCAGAAGTAACGAAGAAACCATTACAAAATTAGGGTCAAAAAATACACAGTATCCGGATAATTATGCACCTGAAGTCCTTGAAACATTTGTAAATAAGCATCAGGATAATGATTATTTTGTTAAATTTAACTGTCCCGAATTTACAAGCCTGTGCCCTATTACGGGTCAGCCTGATTTTGCAACAATATATATAAGCTATGTACCTGATGTTAAGATGGTGGAGAGCAAAAGCCTTAAGCTTTATCTTTTCAGTTTCAGAAATCATGGGGATTTCCATGAGGATTGCGTCAACACTATAATGAAGGACCTTATAAAACTTATGGATCCTAAATATATCGAAGTGTGGGGCAAGTTTACTCCACGTGGCGGTATTTCCATTGACCCCTACTGTAATTACGGCAAGCCCGGTACACAGTGGGAGAAGGTTGCCTTTAAAAGACTTACAAAGCACGATATGTATCCTGAAAAAATCGACAACAGATAAATTCATCGATACTTCTGCTTAAAGGGTTATTTAATAGGAGCGTTGGAATTTATTTTCCGATGCTCCATTTTGATATTTACAAATATTACAGCTATGTGTTATAATCAAGTCGATAAGCTGTCAGGTTTTATACCTTAGGTAAATCACACATTATACTATTAAAACTGATGCCAAAGCCCGGGCTGAGGAGCAAGTTTTGTTATAACAAATGACTTACTGCGCCCAAAATGGGTGCAGTTTTTTTATGGAGGGATAAATATGGAGTCACGTGTAGCGTTAATAGGTATAGTTGTGGAGGATCTTAACTCTGTTGAACGGCTTAACTCTATTCTGCATGAATACGGCAGTTATATTATAGGGCGTATGGGTGTTCCCTATAAAAAGAGGGATATATCCATCATCAGCGTTGCCGTAGATGCACCGGAAGATATTATAAATACCCTTTCAGGTAAACTGGGTATGCTGCCGGGAGTTAATACAAAAACAATTTATTCAAAAATCGAGAAAGAAGGATAAAAATGTATAACCCAAAGTCATTAAAGGCTGAAGAATTTATTGATCATTCAGAGATACTTGAAACTCTTGATTATGCTCAGAAAAATAAGCATAATGCAGAGCTGATAGACGAGATACTTGAAAAGGCAAGGAAACGCAAGGGTTTGTCCCACAGGGAGGCAGCAGTGCTCCTTGACTGTGATATAGAAGAAAAAAATCAGGAGATATATAAGCTTGCAGAGCAGATTAAAAAGGACTTTTATGGCAACAGAATAGTGCTTTTTGCTCCTCTTTACCTTTCCAATTACTGCGTAAACGGTTGTGTTTATTGTCCATATCATCAGAAAAACAAACATATTGCACGTAAAAAGCTTACCCAGGAGGAGATCAGGAGGGAGGTAATAGCCCTTCAGGATATGGGACATAAGAGGCTTGCCATTGAATCGGGAGAGGATCCTGTAAATAATCCTATTGAGTATATTCTGGAATCTATCAAGACTATCTACAGTATTAAACATAAAAACGGTGCCATTCGTCGTGTAAATGTAAATATAGCAGCTACCACCGTTGAAAATTACCGTAAGCTTAAAGAGGCAGGTATAGGTACTTATATTCTCTTTCAGGAAACATACCATAAGGAAAGCTATGAAAAGCTTCACCCCACAGGTCCTAAGCATAACTATGCCTATCATACAGAGGCAATGGACAGAGCTATGGAGGGAGGCATTGACGATGTAGGACTTGGTGTCCTTTTCGGTCTTGAAATGTACAGATATGAGTTTGCAGGCTTGCTTATGCACGCAGAACATCTTGAGGCTGTACATGGTGTAGGTCCCCATACTATCAGTGTGCCACGTATAAGACATGCAGATGATATTGATCCATCTGCCTTTGATAACGGCATTGATGATGATACCTTTGCAAAGATAGTTGCCTGTATCCGAATTTCCGTGCCTTATACAGGTATGATTGTATCCACAAGGGAAAGTCAGGCATGCAGGGAAAGGGTACTGCATCTGGGTATTTCTCAGATAAGCGGCGGCTCACGTACAAGTGTAGGCGGCTATGTTGAGCCTGAGCAGGATGACGAAAGAAGCGAACAGTTTGATGTTATCGACTCAAGGACCCTTGATGAGGTGGTAAACTGGCTTATGCGAATGGGTTATATCCCAAGCTTCTGTACTGCCTGTTATCGTGAAGGTAGGACAGGTGACAGGTTTATGAGTCTGTGTAAGAGCGGTCAGATACAAAACTGCTGTCATCCTAATGCTCTTATGACTCTTAAGGAATACCTTATGGATTATGCTTCCGAGGATACAAAAAAGGTTGGTCTGGAACTTATTAATAAGGAAATAGATAATGTATTAAGTGATAAGGTAAAGTCTATTTTAAGAGCTAATCTTTTAAATATAGAAAAGGGAGAAAGAGACTTCAGGTTTTAATTTTATACAGGAGGTGCAGCTATGGGATTAAATGACACTCCTTCATCCGAAAGATTGCATATAGGCATTTTCGGCAGAAGAAATGCAGGTAAATCAAGTATTATTAACGCAATAACAGGGCAAAATCTTTCCATTGTATCAGATGTGAAGGGTACTACTACGGATCCTGTCAAAAAGACTATGGAAATGCTCCCTTTAGGCCCGGTGGAAATAATAGATACTCCGGGTATTGATGATGAGGGAGAACTTGGCTCAAAGAGAGTTGAAAAAAGTTACGAAATACTTAACAGGACAGATGTAGCTGTACTTGTTGCAGATGGTCAGACAGGACTTACTGAGCAGGATAAGGCTCTTATAAAGGAGCTTAAGGACCGTAAACTTCCCTATGTGATAGCTGTCAATAAGGCTGATCTTACAGAAAAAAGAGAGGCTATGGAAAATGGCGTGTGGGTAAGTGCAAAAACCGGTGAGGGTATAGACGAGCTTAAAAAGAGCATTATTCTTGCGGCGCCCAATGAAGAAAACAAAACTAAACTTGTGGGCGATCTGGTATCTCCCGGAGATTTTGTTGTGCTTGTGGTGCCTATTGATAAGGCTGCACCAAAGGGCAGACTTATTCTTCCTCAGCAGATGGTGATAAGGGATCTCCTTGATGCAGATGCCATATCGGTAACCCTTAAGGAGGACAGCCTTAAGAGCACTCTTAACAGGCTTGGCATAAAGCCCAAGCTGGTTATTACCGATAGTCAGGTGTTTGAATCTGTTGCAAGGGATACCCCGGATGATATACTTATGACTTCCTTTTCAATACTTATGGCTCGCTATAAGGGAAATCTTAAGTCAGCCATAGAGGCAGTCAATGCTGTCAGGAATATAAAAAAGGGGGATAAGATACTTATTTCTGAGGGTTGTACCCATCACAGACAGTGCGATGACATAGGCACTGTTAAAATTCCACGGTGGCTTAAAAATTTTGTGGGAGAAGACGTGGAGTTTGAATTCTCAAGCGGTATAGGTTTCCCAAAGGATCTGACACCATACAAGGCTATTATCCATTGCGGAGGCTGTATGCTCAATGAAAAGGAAATGAAATATCGGGAACTTTGTGCAAGACGTCAGGGGGTCCCTATGACTAACTACGGTGTTTTTATTGCTTTTATAAACGGTATTTTACAGCGTTCCCTTGAACCATTTCCGGACTACAGGGCAATGCTTTAAAACAGGTTTTATATAAAATGCCGAAAAATGCTAAAATATGATATTTGCCCTTGAAAAAAAACCAATAAAATGATATTATAGTCTAAGTCAATTATAAAGGGGAGTAGCTTGCAGCCAGGCTGTAGCAGATTGCGTCAGTACGATTTTTATCCGCAGCTGCTTTGAATAGCAAGACTTTTATTTTTGAAATCTGTCAAAAGAAAGGAATGTTAAAAAAATGGATATTTTCCTGTCACTATTCGAAAATATCGGTAACGTATCATGGCAGATGGTATTGATGTGGGTTATAGGTGCCCTTCTTATCTATCTTGCCGTAAAGAAGGAAATGGAGCCTACATTGCTTTTGCCTATGGGCTTCGGTGCCATTCTGGTTAACCTGCCTTTATCGGGAGCTATTACCCAGGGCGATGAAGTCGGACCTATCGACGTACTTTTTAATGCAGGTATTTCAAATGAGCTTTTTCCCCTGCTCTTATTCATCGGTATTGGTGCAATGATTGACTTTACCCCTTTACTTTCCAACCCTAAGATGCTGCTTTTCGGTGCTGCCGCACAGTTTGGTATTTTCTTTACCCTGTGTCTTGCAACCCTTTGTGGCTTTGAACTTAAGGATGCGGCTTCAATCGGTATAATCGGTGCTGCTGACGGTCCTACATCCATCTTTGTGGCACAGTACTTTGATTCAAACTATACAGGTGCCATCATGGTTGCGGCTTATTCATACATGGCCCTTGTGCCTATTATACAGCCACCTGTTATTAAGCTTGTTACTACCAAAAAGGAACGTCTTATCCGTATGGAATATAATCCACAGGCTGTTTCCAAAACAACCAGGATACTGTTCCCTATAATCATTACAGCAGTGGCAGGCCTTGTTGCACCTAAGTCTGTTGCACTTGTAGGTTTCCTTATGTTTGGTAATCTTATCAGGGAATGTGGTGTGCTTAATTCTATTTCAAAGACAGCTCAGAACGAGCTTGCTAACCTTATTACCATTGTACTTGGTCTTAGTATAGCAACAAGGATGCAGGCAGATGAGTTTATCCAGATCCAGACTATAATGATTATGGGTCTTGGTCTTGTAGCCTTTGTATTTGATACTGTTGGCGGTGTTATGTTTGCCAAAATACTTAACCTCTTTGTTAAGAAAAAGATCAACCCTATGGTAGGTGCGGCAGGTATTTCTGCCTTCCCAATGTCTTCAAGGGTTGTAAATAAGATTGGTATTGAGGAGGATCCTCAGAACTATCTGCTTATGCATGCAGTAGGTACCAATGTATCAGGTCAGATCGCTTCTGTTATTGCAGGTGGTCTTATAGTTACTCTTGTACCATTGTTCCAGTAATAAGGAGGCAACGAATATGAATGTAAGCGGATTTCTTGAAGTTTTACCCCTTGTAGTTTACGGTATGGTGGGTATATTTATTGTAACTGCTGTAATTTATGCAGTTGTATCTATTTTAAATAAGGTTTTCAGTCCTAAAAAGTAATATGCATTCTAAAGGCTCTGTATCGTGTTGGTATGGAGCTTTTTTTATGGTATAAAAATGTCCCATAAGCTGTGATATACTATTGTTGTAAATAATTTCAGTGTGTATATTGAAATATGAATTATCAAATGCTATAATCAGCTCGAGGTGACAATATGGATATAAAGCAGCCTAAAAAATTACTTATTATAAATATACTTAACATACTCAACAAGTATACAGACGAAAATCATAAAATAAGCCAATCCCAGATTTTAGATATATTAAACAGGGAATATAATATGAACGTAAACAGAAAGTCCATAAAGCCTAATATTATGGATCTCATAGATGCCGGCTTTGATATTAATTATACCGAAACTCAAAGGGGTAATAACGATTCGGTATTGACTGATTTTTACATAAACCATACATTTACTGATGAGGAACTGCGCCTTATTATTGATAGTCTGCTTTTTTCAAAATATATTCCATCAGGTCAGTGCAGAGAGTTAATTGAAAAAATAAGTGATTTGTCCAGTATTTATTTCAGGGGGAGAATAAAGAATGTAAAAAATATGCCTGAAAGACATATTATAAACAAAGAGATTTTCTATACAATAAGTGTTATTGATGAGGCAATAGAAAAAAATTTATGCGTAAGTTTTTGCTATACCTATTACAATACGGATAAAAAACCCCAGAAGAAAAAAAATAGTAATGGAGAGGACAAGGTATATATAGTCAGCCCATATCAGATGGTTACGGCAAACGGCAGGTACTATTTGATAGCAAATTCAAATAACTACGATAATATATCCTATTACAGAGTGGATAAGATAGCAGAAATTACATGTACTGATATGCCGGCAAAACCTTTAAATAAGATTAAGGGCTGTGAAAATGGTCTTGATTTGCCAAAGCACATGGCAGAACATATATATATGTTTTCGGGAGAAAGTTTAAGTGTTATTTTTAAGGTAAAGAAAAGTGCGGTAAATCAGGTTTTGGACTGGTTTGGAACGGAAGTTGTTTTTTATGAAGAAACAGAGGATGAGGTAACTGCAAAGGTTGTTGTAAATCCAAATGCCATGAAGTACTGGGCATTACAATATGCTGATTATGTCAGGATAATAAGCCCCGAAAGTCTGGTAGAGAATATAAAGTCAACCCTTAAGGAGGCCCTTGACGGATATAACAAATAATATTATATGGAGTGAGATAAAATGAAGGTTATGCACTTATCGGATCTTCACCTTGGTAAAAGGGTAAATGAGTTTTCAATGCTTGAGGATCAGAAATACATACTTATGAAAATACTTAATATTCTTGATGAGGAAAAACCTGATGCCATTATTATAGCGGGGGATGTATATGACAAATCTGTACCATCAGAGGAGGCAGTACAGGTCCTTGATGACTTCCTTTGCAGACTGGTTGAAAGGGGCGTACAGATATTTTTAATAAGTGGTAATCATGATTCAGCAGAAAGACTTGCCTTTGGTTCAAGATTAATGGAAAGCAAAGGTGTACATATATCCCCTGTTTACAGAGGTGAAGTTATACCTGTTTCAATTAATGATGAATATGGCGCTATAGATATTTTTATGCTGCCGTTTATTAAACCTGGATATGTAAGAAGGTATTTTGAAGATGAGGAAATCAAGTCCTATACAGATGCAATGAAAGTTGTAATCTCAAATATGCAGATTAATCCTGATAACAGGAATATACTTGTAACCCATCAGTTCGTTGCAGGGGCAGAACGCTCTGAATCGGAGGATGTTTCAGTAGGTGGAATCGACAGTGTAGACATGTCTGTTTTTGATCCCTTTGACTATGTTGCATTGGGACATATTCATGGACCTCAGAGCATAGGAAGGGAAACTGTACGGTACTGTGGTACCCCTTTGAAATATTCCTTTTCCGAAAAGAATCATATTAAGTCGGTAACCATAATTGAGTTGTATGAAAAAGGTAACATAAATATCAGAACCATTCCTCTTATACCCAGATACGATATGAGGGAAATAAAAGGTACCTATGAGGAACTGACTGACAGACGCAATTATGAAAATACAAATAAGGAGGATTATCTCAGGGTAATTCTTACAGATGAAGATTATATACCTGATGTTATGTCAAAGCTAAGGGTTATATATCCCAATATTATGAAGCTTGAGTATGATAACAAGCGTACAAGGTCCCTTGCAAACCCTGTTATATCCGGGGATAAAGATATGAAATACTGGCTTGATATTTTTGAAGATCTTTATGAAATGCAGAATGGACAACCCATGACAGACATACAGAGGAACTTTTCAGAAAAATTAATGGAGGAAGTAAAGGAGGTTAAACAGTGAGACCGTTACTTCTTAAGATGACAGCATTTGGACCATATGCAACCACTACAACCATTGACTTTGACCTTCTTGGTGATAGGGGTATTTATCTGATAACAGGTGATACCGGTGCAGGCAAGACTACCATATTTGATGCAATAGTCTTTGCTTTATATGAGGAGGTAAGCGGAGAAAACCGCAGTAAAAAAACAGTGCATTCAAAATATGTTTCTGAGTCTGTGCCAACGGATGTGGAGCTAGTCTTTGAACATAGGGACTGTAAATATACCATAAGGCGTACCATTAAGAAAAAAGTTAAAAAGGATGCCTTTGATGAAAAGAATATTGATTTTGAGGGAGAGCTTATTTATCCGAATGGTAAGGTAGTTGTCAACAGAAAGGAAATAAAAAACTGTATTACAGAACTTCTGGGGTTAGATATAAATCAGTTTAAACAGATTTCCGTGATTGCTCAGGGTGAATTTTTAAAGCTTCTTTTGGCAACTACCAGTGAGAGGGAGAGCATATTCCGAAGAATATTCAGTACAGGGGATTATGAAAATTTCCAAAAGAAATTGGCGGAGGAATTTTCTACTGTAAAACGCCGTCGTGAGGATGTAAAAAACAGTGTAAAACAGTATATAAACTCAATAAAGTGTGATAATGACAGTAAATTTTACTCTGAGCTTGAAAAAGTCAGGTGCGATCAGACAGTCGGAGAAGATGCAACAGAACTATTATCCTGTATCATAGACGAAGACGTTGCCGGATGTGATGGTGTATGTGCTGAATTGGAAATCATTGAAGATAAGCTTAAGGATATTAATGATAGACTTTATAAGGCTAAAACGAGATCTGAAACAGAAGAAAAGCTGAATACAGCAACAGAGGAACAAAAAATACTTAAAGAAAAACGTGATAAGCTTCAATCCGATATGGATAAGGCTAAAACCAGAGAGCTGGAAATTGAGGCTCTGTCAAAAACTATAACAAAGATAGGGGAGGAATTACCTGCATATAAGGAAAAGGAGGACTTATCAAAACAAAGGGATGGGTTAAAGAGGTCAATTAAAGAAAACACCTCTGCCATAGGTATAAAAACCAAAGCTGACGAAAAGCTCAGGATAGAGCTGGAACAGCTTGAAACTGAAGAAAGACAATTGCAAAATGCAGGAGCTTTATGGGAAAGGCTTAATGGTGAAAAACAGCGTTTAGAGGAAAAAAGGAAAAATATCAAAGACCTTGAAAAGGAAAGGAAAAAGCTGAATAGCCAGGAAAAATCCCTTGAAGATGCACAGAAAGACTACCTTAAGGCAAGTCAGGATGCAGAGATAAAGCAGGAGTGTGCCAGGAAAAAGAGGGCAGCCTTTAACAATGAACAGGCAGGTATAATGGCAGAAACACTTGAGGAGGGAAGCCCCTGTCCTGTATGCGGATCCCTTACACACCCCCATAAGGCACCAAAATCCGATTCTGCACCTTCAGAGAAAGAGGTGAAATCTGCCGAAGATGAAGCCTTAAAGGCACAGACTGAAGCTAATGAAAAAAGCACAAAGGCAAGTGTGATTATGGGTGCTTTAGAGGAGGCAAGACATAACGTCAATAGTAAGGTGATTCAGCTTATCGGTGAATGTGATTATGCCGATATAGATACTGTGATAGCTGAGAGTATTTTGGATATAGAGACAAAACTTAAGGATATTTCGGATAGTATCAGTCTTGAAGAAAAGAATATTGCCAGGAAAAAAGAACTGGAAGAAATTATACCTCAAAAAAAATCCTATGGTGTATCTGTTGCAGATGAGATTAATAAACTTAACGGAGAGGTTTCGGCAGAAACAGCTACATTAAAGGAAGTGGAAAAACGACTGGTGGCTCTTAACGATAAGTTAAGTTTTGAAAACAGTGAAATGGCTGCAAGGGAAATAAAACGCATGGAAAATCAGAAGGAGGATATCAGAAATGATATAAAACGTTACAGCGAAGCTTTCACCAGGTGTAATAATGCCTTTGAACAAACTAACGGAAATATCAGACAGCTTAAGAAAGACTTGGACAATATGGAGGAAACAGATGTAAAGGAGAAACTTGAAGAAGAAAGGAAACTTACAGGAAGAAAAAAGGAACTGGATGAAAAAAAGAGCGAATATTTTGCCAGAATACAGAATAACAAGCAGATATATATTGATGCAAAAAACAAATTGAATGATTTGTCAGAACTGGATAAAATGTGGTCATGGATGGGAGCCTTGTCATCTACGGCAAACGGTACCGTAAACGGCAAGGCAAAGATAACACTTGAATCCTATGTCCAGATGAGGTACTTTGATCGTATTATACAGCGTGCCAATGTTCATCTGATGAGGATGTCAAATGGTAAGTATGATCTTATCCGAAGTGACAGGGCAACAGAGCTTAACGGTAAGGTAGGTCTTGATATGGATGTTATTGACCATTACAACGGAAGCCATAGAAGTGTAAAGACCCTTTCGGGAGGAGAGTCCTTTATCGCTTCTTTATCCCTTGCCCTTGGACTGTCTGAGGAGATACAGGAGTCTTCAGGAGGTGTTCAGGTGAATACTCTGTTTGTTGATGAGGGATTTGGTTCACTGGATGAGGAAACACTTCAGCAGGCTATGGGGGCTCTTATGGGATTGTCAGAAAGCGATAAACTAATAGGCATAATTTCCCATGTTGCAGAGTTAAGGGAGAGAATAGATAAGCAGATAATAGTAACGAAAAATAAATCCGGTGGCAGCAGGGCAGAGGTGGTTATATAAAAGTCGGATAATCAGACAGGGCTGTTTAAACAGCTCCATTCAGAGATGGGGTATGGTTTAAACAGCCCTTTGTTTTATACAAGTTTTACCATGTGGAAGGTCTTTTTACCCTTCTGGATAAGTATTGTATCATCCTTGAATAAATCAGGAGAAACAACAAAGTCGATTGCCCCTACCTTTTGTTCGGCAACCTTAACGCCTCCCTGCTGGACAAGTCTCCTGCCTTCTCCTCGGGATGGAATGAGCTTGCATTTTTCAAGGAGCTCTATTATCTGCATACCATCGCCGTATTCTTCACGGCTGATTTCGGTAGTAGGCACGCTGCCGCCTGCTGCTCCGCCGCCGAAAAGTGATTTTGCAGCGGTTTCTGCCTTTTTAGCCTCATCCTCTCCATGTACAAGGCTGGTAAGCTCATAGGCAAGTATTTCCTTTGCACGGTTGAGCTGACTGCCCTCCCACTTATCCATTTCATCTATCTGCTCAAGTGGAAGGAAAGTAAGCATTCTCAGGCACTTAAGTACATCTGCATCTGATACGTTTCTCCAGTACTGATAGAAGTCGTAGGGTGATGTTTTGTCAGGATCAAGCCAGACTGCACCTGACTGGGTTTTACCCATTTTTTTGCCCTCTGAGTTAAGGAGAAGGGTAATAGTCATAGCATAGGCATCCTTACCAAGCTTACGCCTTATAAGCTCTGTACCACCCAGCATATTGCTCCACTGGTCGTCACCGCCGAACTGCATATTACAGCCGTATTCCTTGTACAGCATATAAAAGTCGTAGCTCTGCATTATCATATAGTTAAACTCAAGGAAGGAATGGCCCCTTTCAATTCTCTGCTTGTAACATTCGGCAGTAAGCATCCTGTTTACGCTGAAGTGTGCTCCTACCTCACGAAGAAGCTCTATATAATTGAGTTTTTTAAGCCAGTCCGCATTGTTTACCATAAGTGCCTTGCCGTCTGAAAAGTCAATAAATTTTGACATCTGCTTTTTAAAGCATTCACAGTTGTGGGCAATGGTTTCCTCTGTCATCATCTGACGCATATCTGTTCTGCCTGATGGGTCACCTATCATACCTGTACCGCCGCCGATAAGGGCAATAGGCTTGTTGCCTGCCATCTGTAATCTTTTCATAAGGCACAGTGCCATAAAGTGACCTACATGCAGGCTGTCTGCCGTAGGATCAAAGCCGATATAAAAGGTAGCCTTACCTGCATTAATAAGCTCCTTTATTTCTTCCTCGTCAGTGAGCTGAGCTAACAGTCCACGGGCCTTCAATTCGTCAAAAATTGTCATTTTTTTCTCTCCTTTACTAATAAAAAAAGGGCATTCCATCCCAAAGGACGGAATACCCGTGTTACCACCTTAATTCACAGCATAGGCTGCCTCTTTCCCCTATAACGGAGGGCTTAACCGTCAGAACTCCCCGGTTGTAGCTTACCATATCCGTGCTGTACTGCTCACACCTACCGCAGTGCTCTCTGTGTTGTAACCGAACAGGCTGTTGACCGCTTCATTATTCTGTGCTTTGTTTTATGCAAGAGATAATAGCATAAGTTTTTATCTTTGTCAAGGTTTTTTTATCCCTTAAGCTCCCTGACAAAATCCTTTACCATATTCATATCTCCGTTGCACTCATGCATTCTGCGTACAATTGCAGATCCTACAATGACACCGTCAGCTATCTTGTCAAACCTTTCAACATCTTCCTTGGTTGATATGCCAAAGCCTATACAGGCAGGAGTGTCAGTGTATTTTTTCACCTCTTTAATAAAGGTGTCTACCCTTTCGTCAAAACTTTTTCTTTCTCCTGTTACACCTAAGGAGGATACACAGTACACAAAGCCGCGACTTTTTTCAACCAGCATCTTTATTCTATCCCAGGATGTAATGGCAACAAGGGGTATAAGATATAACTCAGTGTTTTCAAGGAGAGGCATCAACTCATCATACTCCTCATAGGGAAGATCGGGAACGATAAGTCCGTCTATTCCTGATCTGATACAGCCTTCAACAAATTTTTCACAGCCATAACCTATAATGGAACTATAGTATACCATACATACCAATGGTATCTGACTGTTTTCCCTTATTTGCGCAACGGTGTCAAAAAAGCTGGAAATTTTAAAACCGTTGTTAAGAGCACAGAGTGCAGCAGCTTGTACTACGGGACCATCTGCAAGGGGATCGGAATAAGGTATTCCAAGTTCTATTATGTCTGCCCCTGACTCCTCAAGGAGGTATACTGTTTCCTCTGTTTTCTTAAGACTGTCATCACCGGCACATATATATGGTATAAGTGCTTTTTTATTATTTTCTTTTAAGTATTCAAATTTACTGTCTATTCTGTTCATTCTCAAATCTCCTTACCAAGATACTTAGCTACTGTATGTACATCCTTATCGCCTCTGCCTGAAAGATTGATGACTGCAATTTCATCTTTGCCCATTTCAGGAACCTCTTTAACAGCCTGAGCCAGGGCATGGGAGCTTTCAATGGCAGGCATTATTCCCTCGGTACGACAAAGAAGCTGAAAGGCTGATAATGCTTCGTCATCTGTAACAGATGTGTATCTGACTCTGCCTGTATCGTGGAGATAGGCGTGTTCGGGACCTACACCCGGATAGTCAAGACCTGCTGAAACAGAGTACACCGGCTGGATAAGTCCGTCGTCATCCTGTAGAATATAGGTTTTCATACCATGGAGGACGCCCGTTCTGCCACCTGCAAAGGCAGAGGCGTGTTTGCCTGTTTCAATACCGCTTCCTGCCGCTTCAACACCTACAAGTTCCACTGCCTTATCCTCAATAAATGGATAAAACATACCAATGGAGTTGCTTCCCCCTCCTACGCAGGCATATACACGCTGTGGGAGTCTGCCCTCCATGTCAAGTATCTGTTTTCTGGTTTCCTCTCCTATTATCTTCTGAAAGTCTCTGACCATGGTTGGATAGGGGTGAGGACCTACTGCAGAGCCTATTATATAAAAAGTATCTTCTGCCCTTGCAACCCATGTCCTTATTGCCTCATTGGTGGCATCCTTAAGAGTGCCTGTGCCGCTGGTAACTGGAATCACCTTAGCCCCCAGTAATTCCATTCTGAATACATTCAGCTTTTGCCTTTCAATGTCCTCTGCACCCATGTATACCTCACACTCCATGCCAAAGAGAGCGGCAACGGTGGCAGTTGCAACGCCGTGCTGACCTGCACCTGTTTCAGCAATTACCTTTGTTTTGCCCATGTGTTTTGCAAGGAGAGCCTGACCTATGGCGTTGTTTATTTTGTGTGCACCTGTGTGATTGAGATCCTCACGTTTTAAGTATACCTTGGCACCTCCAAGCTCCTTTGTAAGTCTGTCTGCAAAGTATAATACAGAGGGTCTGCCTACATATTGCTTCATATAGTGCATATATTCCTTTTTAAATTCTTCAGTTGAACAGTATTCAAGGTATTCCTTTTCAAGTACCTTAAGTACTGTCATTAATGTTTCAGGTACAAACTGTCCTCCATATATTCCAAAATCCTTGTTAAACTCCATTTTAGTCTTCCTTTCTGAATGTATCAATCAATTCTTTTATTTTAGCTTTGTCTTTATATCCGTCGGTTTCAACAGATGAGCTGAGGTCTATAACATCGGGATTCAGCTCTGAAATGCTTTGAGTTATGTTATCTTTATTAATACCCCCAGCAAGTATCAGCATTCCACTGTATTCAATACCTTTAAGGAGGGCTCTGTTAAATGTCCTGCCTGTTCCGCCCCTTTCATGGGGACTGTAGGTGTCAAGTACTATACCCTCTGCATCGGGAAAATCTTTTATCCTGTCAATACTGTGTTCATTTCTTATGGAAATACTTTTCCATACAGGTGTATCTTTAAGAGAAAGTATAAGGTCATTATCCTCATCTGAATGAAGTTGTATCACATCCGGATTTAGTTTTGATTTAACATACCTTATTTCTTCAGGACTGTTATCTGCAAATACTGCCACAGTCTTTATATCATCCCTTAATGCCTCTTTTATTTCCAAAGCGGTTTCTATATCAATCTGTCGGGGGCTTTTGGCAAAAACCATGCCGGCATATGCTATTTCAGGATAAGGATTTAACATAAAAGCATCTCGGGGACGCCTCAGACCGCATATTTTAATTACTGTTTTCATATGCCCTCCTGAATTCTGCTGCCTTTTCCGATATATTTCCGCTTTTCATAAAGCTTTCTCCTACAAGTACCGCATTTACATCGGCTTTGGCAAGTATTTCTATATCATGGGATGTGTGGATGGAACTTTCGCTTACTACCAGCTTATCTTCAGGAACTGACTGCCTCAGTCTGACGGTGGTGTATATATCTTCGCTGAAATCCAGTAGATTGCGGTTATTTATACCAATTATTTTTGCATTTGCCTCAAGGGCAGTTTCAAGTTCTTTATGGTTATGCACCTCAACAAGACAATCCATATTCAGTGCAGCGGCAAGGTCTATAAACTCCCTGATTATACGGCTTTCTTTCAGTACGGCAACAATCAGCAGTATAGCTGAGGCACCAAGCTCCCCAGCCTCAAGTATCTGACTGTGGCTTATTATAAAGTCCTTACGGAGGACCGGCAAGTTAACGGCTTTATGTACATCAGTAAGGTACTCTCCCTTGCCCATAAAGTAGTCCTCTTCAGTGAGTACTGATATGGCATCAACGGAGTTTTCATACTGATATGCCAGTTCTATAGGGTTAAAGTCAGGTCTTATTAAGCCCCTTGATGGGGATGCCTTTTTTATTTCCCCTATTATTGACAGGTTGGGCTTGGCAAGGGCTTTGTAAAAGCTTGCTCTGTTACCTGCTTCAGATATTTCGTATAGTTTCTTTATATCCGGCTTGTATTTGCTTTGTGCAAGCCTTATTTTCTTTTTTGCAACAATATCATCTAAAATCATTAAAAAAAACTCCCTTATTTATGTGTAGTGAGCATCAATCATAAGCGCATATAATGCGCCATGGAAGCCACATCCCATAAATAGGGGAGGTGTACTCTGCTCTTCTCATCTCGTCATTCTCCTGATCATCAGGCTGAACCAACCTGTGTCGGCTCACGCCTTTATATAATAAAAAAAGCCCTATTTCCCATTGGAAATAAAGCCACCCAAAGGTACAGACATACCCTTCCGCTGTAACGTGCGGAACACGTTCAAGGCTAACATAAATGCTCACCTGACGTCTCATAAGTCCATTCACCCAACGCTCACTGCCGACTTGCACCCACCGACGACTCTCTGAAAGGTATTGCAAAGGGCTACTACTCTTAATCAAAGACTTTAAATATTAATTACAAAGTATCATAGCATATATTATTTTGTTTGTAAAGGGGTAAAATTAATTTTTTATAAAAATATCCTGAGGACTTTTGTAGTTCCCCTCATGGACTGGTGGTTTAGGGTATTGTCAACCTCATGGAGGATTACGGCAGCTAATCCTGGGGCTAATGCTCATGTGCCATGAAGTAACAGACAAAAAATTATAGATAGCAGCCTATACTATTCTGAAAAGCTTAAATTATAAGCTTTTGTTTTCTCTCTGTTAACAAGCTAATGCTATTAGTTTATACTGTAACTAATGGCATTAGTAAAGAGGGTGATTGTGTGCCGAAACAAGGATTATCAAAAGAAAGTGTAGTTCAAGCGGCTATCCAGCTGATTGAAGAAAAAGGAATTGACCAGTTTTCCATGGCAAAACTGGCACAGTGCCTGAATATTAAAACAGCATCTCTTTATAATCATATCGATAGTTTAAATCAGTTGTTGGAATGTGTCGGTGAATATGCCGTCTGTCGCATTGTAGATCAGGAAACTCTGGCAATATCGGGTAAAAAGTGTGATGATGCACTTTTTGCCTTGGCTGAGGCGTATCGTACATTTGTCAGGGAGCACTATGAACTTTACCGGGTTATCATGGCCTTTCCAAAATTGCATAACCCCACGCTGGAGCAGGAAGTCGGCAAAATTATTTCGCCAATATTAGAGGTTTTATCCGGTTATGGATTGACAGAAGCACAACGTAACCACTGGCAGCGGGTGCTTCGAGCTGTAATGGGAGGATTTGCTTTCCATGAGCAGTCAGGTGGTTTTTCTCATTTTCCGGTAGATCAAAATGAAAGTTTCCGTATCGCAATCCAATGTGTAGCGGACGGACTACGCAAAGCGGGAGGTGTAAAACATTGAAAACGGAAGAGAAAGTTTTGTTTGAAGATGCACCTGTAGGTCGTGCGGTGCTTTCGTTGGTTATCCCAACGGTAATCAGTCAGTTGATAACCGTTATTTACAACATGGCAGATACTTTTTTCATTGGGCAGATTGGTGATCCAAACCAGGTGGCAACTGTTTCACTGTGTATGCCTATGTTTGTATTTCTCACGGGGCTTGCAAATCTGTTCGGCATTGGAGGTTCCAGCCTCATGTCCCGTAGTCTGGGTACGAATAACCATCAAAAAGCGAAACAAACGGCAGCTTTCAGCATTTGGACTGCTATTGCAGTATCATTGATTTATGGAATTGTTCTTTTTATGGTTCGGTCAATAGTCCTTCCAATTGTTGGAGCAAATTCGGAGACCTATGACTTCTGCTGTCAGTATATATTCTGGACGATTACAATTGGAGCCGTGCCCACCGTATTGAATCAGGAATTGGCTCATTTAGTCCGGGCGGAGGGACATTCGGCACAGGCCAGTTTTGGTGTAGCATTAGGCGGTGTGTTGAACATTTTGTTAGATCCTATTTTCATTTTTCCACTGGGATTAGAGGTCGCCGGTGCTGCCATCGCCACAATGATTTCAAATGTGATTGCTACACTCTATTTTATTCTTCTTATCGTCCGGAAACGAAATACAACAGATATTTCGTTTCACCCTAAACGCTATACATGGAGGGAGAGAATCCCCAGAGAGGTATTGTTAGTCGGATTCCCCAGCTGCTTGATGAATCTGATGGGAGTTCTGTCCAACGTCACTATCAACAAGTTGATGGCTGGCTACTCTAATGCGGCGGTAGCTGGCATTGGAGTAGCGAAGAAAGTTGATATGCTGTCATTTGCCATTGCTACCGGTATGTCCCAGGGTGTATTGCCGCTGATTGGCTACAACTATTCTGCTCATAATTACAGGCGTATGAAAGCGGCACTCAAAGTAGACTTTCTATTCAGTTTTGGGGTAGCCTTAATTGGAACCGTGTTCCTGTTTACCTGTGCGGGACCGATTGTGCGGGCTTTTATTGACGATACGGAAACCGTACATTATGGTCAGATGTTCCAGCGTATCATTTGTATCACTGGTCCGTGTATTTCTGTGACAATGCTTGCAATTACCGCATTTCAATCGGTTGGAAAAAAAGTCCAACCTACAATTCTATCGTTAATGCGTAAAGGAGGGTTTGATATTCCGTTTATGCTCATTCTGAACAGTTTGGTGGGGGTGAATGGAATTACGTGGGCAACGCCAATCGCTGATTTGTGTGCAATGTTCGTAGCGATTATCTTATTTGTCCCATTTTGGAAACGACTATCATCGCAGGCATAGAAAGAGTAATATTCAGTTGTATATGTAATACCCCAAAATAGCAAAATCGGCCGAGGCAGTCAAGGTTCAGGATAAAGCGGCGTTGTTTCGAAATACAGATCGAAGCTGTCTTTAGCAGAGATAATGTCAATCGGGCTTGGGGTGACTTACGAATAAAAAGGAAGAAGCCAGCAATGTGTTCACATTGCCAGCTTCATGACGGAGACGGTGGGATTCGAACCCACGAGCCCCGGAGGACTACCTGATTTCGAGTCAGGCTCGTTATGACCACTTCGATACGTCTCCCTAATTTATACCCTAGCTATTATACATATTTTTAACACATATTGTCAAGGGCTTTTACGTAGGACAATACTGATTTGCTGTTAAAGTGTAAATTACCTGCTATGTATCAACATAAATATATTTTTAACTGAACTTATGTTAATAAGGAGATGTTTCCCTTGATTTTCCTTTATGTGCATGGTATAATACATTTGTTTGCCGGTGTAGCTCAGTTGGTAGAGCAGCGCATTCGTAATGCGCAGGTCACGTGTTCGAGTCCCGCCACCGGCTTAGTTGGGTGCTGTAAATTACAGCACCTTTTTTCATTACTTATACATATACTTGATTGAATAGGTAAGTAAAATGTGTTATTATTAGTCATATTAATTGACAGGGGATGATGCTGTTATGTTTATAGGAGCCTGTACCATATATCTTACTGCCGAATGGGTCACAAGCCTTAAAGAAAAACGTATGGTGGTTAAAAGTATAATAGAAAAGTCAAAGCATAAGTTTAATATATCCATTGCCGAGGTGGATAGACAGGATATACATCAATCCATAGTTATCGGATTTGCCTGTGTCAGTAATGAGGCGGCACATGTTGATCAGATGATGAACAGGGTTATAGATTATATTGAAGATAATACGGATGCTGTGGTGGATAGAGTAGAAACTGAAATATTGTAAAAAATAAGGCTTCCCATTTTGTGAGAAGCCTTATTTTTATTTGAAAAGTATTGAGTTGAATATGGATTCAAGATATTCTTGTCTGCCGCTTTTCATTTCAGGTTCGGGATGAGTGAGAGTGTACTCCTCAAGACTTTCGAGAGTGGCTTTGCCATCGGTTATTTCCTTACCAATGCCACTTTCATAGCCTGCATATCTTTCTCTGACAAAGGTATCAATCCTGCCATCGTCTATTATTTCATATGCCTTTATAAGACCCAGTGCAAAAGTATCCATACCGCTTATATAAGCGTAGGCAATATCATCAAACTCAAAGGATGGGCGACGAACCTTTGCATCAAAGTTAAGCCCCCCGTTTGTAAAGCCACCTGCACGTATTACCTCAAGCATGGCAAGTGTGGCAGAATATACATCTGTAGGAAACTGATCTGTATCCCAGCCAAGGTGAGGATCTCCCTGATTTGCATCTATACTGCCAAAGGCGTTGTTGATACGTGCAACGCAAAGCTCATGCTCAAAGGTATGACCTGCAAGGGTAGCATGATTTGCCTCAATATTCAGTTTAAAGTCCTTATCAAGTCCGTACTTGCGTAAAAAGCCCAGTACGGTGGCGCTGTCAAAGTCGTATTGATGCTTTGTTGGCTCCTTTGGCTTAGGTTCAATATAGAAATCCCCCTTAAATCCTTTACTGCGGGCATAATCCACTGCCATGTGCATAAGCCTTGCCATGTTATCAAGCTCAAGAGCCATGTTGGTATTAAGGAGAGTTTCATAACCCTCTCTGCCGCCCCAGAATACGTATCCGCTGCCACCCAGACGGATAGTGGCATCAAGGGCATTTTTTATCTGGGCTGCTGCATAGGCAAAGCTTTCCGGAGAGCAGGAAGTACCTGCACCGTGCATAAAGCGGGGATGATTAAAGCAGTTGGATGTTCCCCAAAGGAGCTTTATGCCTGTTTCTTTCATCTTGCTTTCTATGTAATCTACTATTTTATTAAGATTATCCTTTGTTTCTGCAAAGCTTTCCCCTGCAGGGGCAATATCTGCATCATGAAAACAGAAGTACTCTATGCCCATTTTAGTCATAAATTCAAAGCCTGCATCTACCTTTGCTTTGGCTATTGCCATAGGGGAACTTTCTCCATAGCTCCTGTCCATGGTAGGGCTGCCGAATGGATCGCCTCCCCCTGCACAAAGGGTGTGCCACCAACTCATTGCAAACTTAAGATGTTCTTTCATGGGTTTGCCATGTATTATCCTGTCTGCATCATAAAATTTATAGGCAAATGGATTTGTTGAATCAGGTCCTTCATATTTTACCTGTGGTACATTTTTAAAATATTCTTTCATTAAATTACCTCCTTAAATATTTTCCGATATACGGATTTCATTTTTTACAATATACTGAACTTTTTCTGGTTTAACGCCGCTTACAAGGTAGTTGAACATAAAGTGTACTGAGCGATTACCCTGGGTATAGGGCTGCTGTGAGATAGTTGCCTTGATAAGTCCCCTTTCCATCATTTCGATAGTGCCGGGTACACGGTCAAAGCATATTACATTAAAGTCCTTTTCACGTCCTGTGGCTATTATGGCACGGCAGGCACCATATACACCTGAGCCGGCGATATACAGGGCATCTATCTCAGGGTGCTCTTTAATCATGCTTTTGGTAACTTCATAGGATTGTATCTCATCATCATTTGTATTGCCATAAGCCAGTACATTAAAATCAGGATATTTTTCCTGACAGATTTTCTTAAAACCGTTTATTCGACGGATATGTCCTATATGTTTTCCGGAAGCTGACAATATACCTATATTTGCTTTGCCTCTTGTAATCAATGCAAGCATACCACAGGCAATTTCTCCACCTTTGGTATAATTGCTGCCTACGTAAAACAGCCTTTTTGAACCCTCAATATCAGTATTTACAGTGCTGACAGGGATACCTGTTTCAATAAGTCTGTTTATCTTCTGCTCTATTTTGACATCACTTATGGGGTCTATTATCAGAGCTGATATTTTGCCTGATATTTCATCTATATTATTAAGTTGAGCCTGTACATCATATCCTTTGGAGGTTTTGACCATAAGGCTTATGCCATAGTCAGTAAGCTCCTTTTGCGCCTGATAGACACCCTTAAGAAGATCGTCAAAAAAGTCATTTCCCTCAGCAGGCAGTATTATTCCTATGACAATACTTTTTCGCTTTGCCGCCAGGGTTTTTGCTGCCATATTAGGGGTATAGTTAAGTTGTTTTGCTATGCGCAACACCTTTTCTTCCGTTTCCTTTTTGACATTTCCTCTGTTGTTAAGTACACGGTCCACGGTGCCACGAGATACGCCGCATAATTCGGCAATTTTTTTAATAGTTACGCCCATATAATCACCTTTACAAGATTGTGCCCCTGCACAGTTTCTGACTTTAGTTTAAATCATATTTTGATTGAGGTCAATTATCTAATTAAAACTTGTGCACTGTGCAGAGATAAACTTTCTTTTGACTGCTGTGTATTTGCTTTTTTTGTTAAATTTGACAACAAAGCACAAAAAGCACATACAAATATTGGCTGATTAAAAAAATAGCTCCTCGGCATAATAATTATTGTAACACAGTTAAGCAACGATATTTTCGTAGCTTATACAATTTTCTTTTTAGGAGGATAATATTATGTCAAACAGTAATTCAAGTTCAAACAAGGTAAATGTTCCTGAGGCTAAGGAAGCAATGAATAAGTTTAAGTATGAGGTTGCCAATGAAATCGGTGTGCCTCTTAAGCAGGGTTATAACGGCGATCTTACTTCTGCTCAGAACGGTTACGTAGGCGGATATATGGTTAAGAAGATGATTGAAGAGCAGGAAAAGAGAATGGCAGGTAAGTAATTACCAAGGCTACTGATATCTATGGCGTGCATATACTGTACGCCATATTTTTTATATGGGAGGTATAGTATGGGAAAAAGGAAGTATATCAAAAGAGATTTTCTTATTGGTATGATGCCGGGAGAAAGTTCTCTGGCAGGCTCCGAAAGTGCAGAGGGTGGTATAGGCATTCTGGATGTGGTTCTTGAGGTGGATGACAGCAAGGGGGATTAATATGAAAAAATGCCTTTTGTCCATGGCATCATGCACTTTGTTATGCGTCTGTTTAAAGGGGCTTATAAATGTAAGTATGTGCAGAGGAAATAAAAGCCGTCTGGCACCCTTTGTAAAGCTTAGCAGGGAGCAGAGAATATTTGAAGCAGTCATTAAAAATGACTGTAAAGATGGCAAGCATTTTAGGGCTGTGCCATGGTATATGAAACTGTCTGACGGAAGCAATCTTTATGCCCGTGTACTTGAAAACAAAAGTCATAAATGGGCAGTGGTAATCCATGGCTATGGCCTGGATGGAAGCCTTATGCTATATGCGGCAAAACGTTTTTATGAAAAGGGATACAATGTGTTACTGCCGGATCTCCGTGCCCACGGAAAAAGCAGTGGTAAATATATAGGATGGGGATGGAATGACAGAGAAGATATAAGCAAGTGGTGCAGGTGTATTACAAACCGTGATGGGGATGCAAAGATATTACTGTACGGCGTATCAATGGGAGCTGCGGGAGTATTGTGTGCAGTAGGTGACGGTCTTTCCGACAATGTAAAATGTGCCATATCAGATTGTGCCTTTACTTCAGTGAAGGATATATTTTACTATAGAATAAGACGTATGCTTCATTTGCCTCCTGCCCTTGTTATGCTGTGGCTCAGACCATGGTGCAGCTTAAAAATGGGTATGTCTGTCTCTGAGGCATCAGTGGTGGAACAGGTGAAAAAAAGCCGTATTCCCCTTATGTTCTGCCATGGAGACAGGGACAGGTTTGTGCCTACAGACAGTGCCCTTGAGCTTTATGCAGTGGCACCGTCTCCTAAAAGGCTTATGCTTGTACATGGTGCGGGACATGGTGTAGCTGCCTTTCTTGGTGGGGATAAGTACTGGTCAAGGATATTTGACTTTGCCGAAAAATATATTTATAAATAAAAAATGAGGGTATGGTATATATAAAAGCCGTACCCTTATTACGGATTGTCAATAAACACAAAGTACGCTTGACTTTATGAATTAAATCAATAACTATCTTGCGCTTTTAGGTAACTTAAAGCGTCGCAGACTTTAATCCGCAGGACGGGCTTTGCCCGTTCGAGGGTATAGTGAGAGTTTCTCAATGGGATTTATTCCCATTGAGGAACGGTTCACTACTTTCTATGGTGGGTACGCTAGTACCCATACTGCAAAAAATGGTTGCGCCGCAAAGATGGATGCGGACATACCAAAGGTATGGCTTTCAGCTTTTGCTGAAAGTGCTGACAAGCATTTCTTGCAAGCGTGTCGACTTTTTCGACACGCTGAAATGAGGGTATGGCATATATAAAAGCCGTACCCTCATTACTATATTAAAGTATGCCCAGCAAATGCTGCATAATAAGGCTGACAGCCGTAATGGCAATCCAGCAGCAGAAACCAAGGAAAATAGGCTTTCCGCCTGTTTTTACAAGTTTTACAAGGTTGGTGTTAAGTCCGATGGCACCCATAGCCATAATTATAAAAAACTTACTTAGATCCTTTAAAAAGCCTGTTACAACTTCAGGTATAGGCAGGAATGTAGTTAAGACGGATGCAACAACGAACCATACAATAAACATAGGGAATATTCTTTTAATACTTACCTTGTTTTCAGAGTTGTTCTCTTTCTTTGCAGTTATTACTGCAAGTACAAGACAAATAGGAATAATAGCAAGTGTCCTTGTAAGCTTTACTGTTGTTGCAGAGGCAAGTACACCTGTTGCTCCCGTTATTTCCTCCCATGATGATGCGGCAGCGGTAACGGAGGATGTATCGTTGACTGCTGTACCTGCAAAGAGAGCAAAGCCTTCATTACTTAAACCGAGAAATTGTCCCATTGTAGGGAAGATAAGTGCGGCGATTATATTAAACAGGAAGATAACAGAAATAGCCTGAGCAATCTCCTCATCATCTGCATTTATAACAGGTGCAGCTGCGGCTATTGCGGAACCGCCACAAATAGAAGAACCTACACCTACAAGGGTTGAAATCTTTGAAGGTATTTTCATTACTTTGCAAAGTATGTAGGATACAATAAGGGAGGTGGCAATAGTAGATATAATTACAGGCAGGGACTGTACGCCTACACGGACTATCTGACCAAGGTTAAGCCCAAAACCTAAAAGAATTACGGCATACTGTAATATTTTTTTCGATGTAAATGTCATACCATCCTTTAATACAGGTCTGTCTTTAACAAATGCAGCAAGTATCATACCGATTAAAATTGCAAACACAGGTCCGCCTACTACAGGAAAAAGCTTACCAAGCAGGAGGCAGGGAATGCCAAGTACAGCACAAAGAACCACGCCGGGGGCAATTTTTTTAATGTTATCCATTATATGTTATCTCCTTTGATTTATTTTTAACTAAATTTTACCATATAAAAGACCAAATGTAAAATTATTATTATTTATCTATCTATAACTGTGTGTTATAATTAAAAGGAGGTGATAATATGCTGGATATAAAAATGGAAACCTTTATCTATGTCTGTAAAAATATGAATTATACAAAGGCGGCAAATGAATTGAATATAACCCAGCCTGCCGTATCAAAACATATACACGCTTTGGAGGACTATTATGGAGCAAAGCTATTTACATATGAGGGCAGACTCCTTAGACTTACGCCTGCAGGAGAAGAACTGAGAAGGGCGGCTCTGACTCTTATGCACGATCAGAAGGAGCTATGCAAGCGCATATCAGCTATAGAAGAACATAAAACAAATCTGAAATTAGGTGCAACCAGAACAGCAGGTGACTTTGTGCTGCCTTCCTTCCTTGCAGACTATATGAAGGCAAATCAGACAGCCAATGTATCCATGGTAATAGATAATACCCATAGTCTGTTGGAACGGCTTGACAGTGGTGAAATAGACTTTGCCCTTGTGGAGGGGTATTTTCCTAAAAATGAGTATGACTACAGGGTATATTCCTCAGAGGAGTTTGTGGGTTTGAGCAATAAAAAAATGCCACCCTTTGAGAGGGTGGAACAGCTTTTTTCCAACCGTCTTATTGTCCGTGAGGGTGGCAGCGGCAGCAGAGAAATACTGGAACAATTTCTCCACAGCCGAAATTATTCAATATACGATTTTAATTCCCTGGCAGAAATAAACAGTATACACACAATGTTAAGCCTTACCGCAAAGGGGTGTGGCATCAGCTTTATGTACAGGTGTGGTGCAGAGGAATATATTAGGAAGGGACTTATCCATCCCCTTGAAATAAGGGACTGCCATATCAGCCATGATTTTTGCTTTATCTGGCGTAAGGGAAGTATATATTCCTCTGACTACCTTGATATATTTAATAAAATAAGTCTTTACAAGTCTGTATAATTCATCAGCCTCTGAGGAAGCCTTCGATTATCTTCTGTTCAGCTTCTTCGTCGGTAAGGCCCAGGGTTTTAAGCTTTATTATCTGCTCACCGGCTATTTTTCCAATGGCTGCCTCATGTATAAGAGAGGCATCTATATCCCCTGCATATAGCTCAGGTGCAGCATTTACCCTGCCATTTCCTACAAGTATGGCATCACATTCACTGTGACCTGTACAGCGGCAGTTGCCCTTTATTACAGAGTGATAATTTTGATATGATTCGCCCTTTGCCACTGAACGGGATACAAGGTCAACACCGGAATCCTCTCCGTTCATTTCCACATTAAATTCCGTTGTAGCAGTTTCGTTTCCGTCGGTCATAATTCTCTCATGTATAATAAGCTTTGCCCTTGCTCCAAGTTTAGCGTTGGTTTTCCTTGTTGTGCTGTCAACGCCGCTTATCTGTATGGTGTCCATTTCAAGGACTGAATCATCATCAAGCTCACAGTCAGTTACTGGGTCAATACGCTTGAGACCTTTACCTTTACCTGTGCCAATGTGTTTTTCCTTATATAATACATGGGACCCCTTTCCAAGGAAAAACCGGTGTATACCATTATGCCTTGCGTCATGTCCGTCATCCGTATGAACACCGCAGCCTGCCACAACAGTTACATCAGCCCCTGCTTCAACAAAAAAATCGTTGTATACAAGGTCATCAATATCACCATGGGTAACACAGGCAGGAATGTATACCATTTCTCCCTGTGCTTTACTGCTTATATATATTTCAAGCCCTGGGGCATCCTTTTTTGACTCTATACGTACATTTTCAGAGGACTGCCTGCCTGCACATTCACCGTTTTCACGTATGTTGTAGGCCCCTTTAAAGTCGCCGCCGTTCCACTCGGAAACTATTCTGAGTATTTCCTTAGTCTTATCGTTCAACTTAAAAACCTCCTTCTATATTTCTTCCCATAGGACAGCTGCATCCTTCATTGCCATGGAGAAGTGAAGGAAGTATTTCTTCTTTACTGCCCTGTCTGTCTACTTTGCCGTTGGATATTACAACTATATTGTCGGCAATTTCAAGTATACGTTCCTGATGGGAGATAATCAGGAGACTTTCACCATGCTCCTCCTTAAGTGCCTTAAAGGTGTCTATAAGACAGGTGAAGCTCCACAGGTCGATACCTGCTTCGGGTTCATCAAACACGGATATTCTTGAGCTGTTTCTTGCAAGTACAGTGGCAATTTCAATACGTTTGCTTTCGCCTCCTGATAAACTTGCGTCAACACTTCTGTCAATATATTCCTTGCTGCATATGCCAACCTTACCTAAAAGCTCACATGCCCTTTCATCGGATATTTTATCTCCTGCGGCAAGCTCAAGAAGATCCCTTACGGTTATGCCCTTAAAGCGTACAGGCTGCTGAAATGCAAAGCCTACACCCTGCTTGGATCTCTCGGTTATATCCATATCGGTTATATCTGCACCATCAAGGATTATCCTTCCCTCAGTGGGGGTAATAATGCCCGCAATAAGTTTGGCAAGGGAGGTCTTACCGCCGCCGTTTGGTCCTGTAATAACAGTGAGTTGCCCATCAGGTATGGTAAGGTCTATTCCCTTAAGTATTTCTTCACCCTCAGGCAGGCTCCATTTTATATTTTTAAGTTCAAGCATAATAAAAGCCTCTCTTTCGTGTAGCTAAAACAGGGCGGAATACACCGGCAGCCTAAAAGGATACAGCTATTCCATACGGACATAAACTCATTCCTTTGAAGCCCCATAGTTACCGCCCCTGAATATCAATATGGTATATTTACCCATATGGGTATTATAAATTGTTTTTCATACCTTGTCAATAGGATTATTCCTTTTCCAATAATTCAACATAGAAGTTCTTTATATCTTCTCTATGAGCCTTTGTAAAGGCAATTGCATCCCTTGGATGCTGGTTAAGACTGCCTGTAAGCATATAAGGTACACCATAGCCCCAGGTAAGTCCCTCTTTCTTTAGCGGTTCAAGATATTTTTCGATAAAGTCAAGCAGATATATAACATGGTACTTTGGATTTTTTAAAAATCTCAGTAACAATTCTGATGGACAGTTGCCGGCACCTCTGCCAAGACCTCCTACGGAGGCATCCAGGAAGCTGACACCAAGTCTGAGGGTTTCAATGGTGTTTGCAAAGGCAAGCTGCTGATTGTTGTGTGCATGTATACCTATCTGCTTGTTGTATTTGTCGCCCATTTCAACGTATCTTGCTGCAATCTTCCTTATTTGTTCGGGTACAAGGGCACCGTAGCTGTCTACTACAACAACCCTGTCAACTCCGCTGTGACCTATTATTTCAAGGGCATCTGCAATGTCGTTGTCACTGGCGTTTGATATTGCCATTATATTAATGGAGGTTTCATATCCCTTTTTCTTGCAGTATTCAGCCATTTCTATTGCCGCAGGCACTGTATTGATATATGTAGCCACTCTTATCATGTCTATGGCACTTTCGGACTTTTCAACAATATCCCTTTTGTATTCGGTACGTCCTACGTCAGCCATAACGGAGATCTTCATGTCGTTGTTTTTATCTCCGACTATTGCCCATATATTTTCCTCATCGCAAAACTTCCACTTGCCGAATTTGCTTTCGTCAAAGAGATCCTTACTTGCCTTGTAGCCTATCTCCATATAGTCTACCCCGGCAGCAACATTTGCTTCATAGAGTTTTTTGACAAAATCATCTGTAAAGAAAAAGTCGTTTACAAGTCCGCCGTCCCTTATGGTACAGTCAACTACTCTTACATCGGGTCTGAAAGAAACTATATTACCTCTTTGTTCCATTTTTATCTCCTTATTCTATTACAATTAATATATAGCTGTTTTCTGTAACAGTCTGCAATATCTACCATTATAAAACATTTAAAATGATTTGGCAACAAAAATCCATGGGAATGAAAAGTTAAGGATTTATTTTCTTTGGACAAAGTTAAGTGCATATAATTATTTTTGCCGGAAAATAAAAAACATCTGGGATAAATATGAAGGTTAAAGAAATATATTTGACTGTAAATTTTAATAAATTAAGGTTTGTCTTTTTGTGAAAATGTGTTATAATTTTATGATGACATAGTGAAACCATGTTTTGAAGGAGTTGAATATAAATGCCGGATAATAAAAAATGCCCCGTTGGTGGTAAAGGCATCGGCGGTCAGGCAGTTATTGAAGGTGTTATGATGATGGGTAAGACAGAGTATGCCCTTGCTGTCAGAACACCTGATAAAAAAATTGCAGTTGAAAAGGTACCCATTACCCCTGCTGCACAAAAACACCCTATACTTGGATTTCCTATTATAAGGGGTGTGGTATCCTTTGTAAACAGCCTTGTGATTGGTATGAAGGTTATTTCCAAATCTGCTGAACTTGCAGGGCTTGATGACCTTGAGGTGGATGAAGAAGGCGGAAAGTTTGATAAGTGGCTTGTGGATAAGTTTGGTGATAAACTTTCCGATTATATCATTTATTTCAGTGTTGTAATAGCCATTATATTCTCAGTGGCTATTTTTATGGTGTTGCCTACTTTTATAGGTGGCTGGATAAGCACAGGTATTGGTATAAGTCCAAGGCTCAGAGGCGGTATAGAAGGTATAGTCAGGATACTTATTTTCATTGGCTACATTATCCTGACTGCACAGATGAAGGATATAAAACGTGTGTTTATGTATCATGGTGCAGAGCATAAGACTATTAATTGCTTTGAAAGTGATGAGGAGCTTACAGTGGAAAATGTGCGCAGACATACAAGGCTTCATAAGCGCTGCGGTACCAGTTTCCTTATGTTTGTAATGATAGTAAGTATGGTGGTGTTCTTTATGATAAACACCGATGTACTTTATTTAAGGGTTATTTCAAGAATATTGCTTGTACCTGTTATTGCAGGTATTTCCTATGAAATTATCCGTTGGGCAGGCAGACATGATAACCTGCTGGTTAAAGTAGTCAGTGCACCGGGACTTGCTCTGCAGCTTATAACCACAAGTGAGCCTGATGATGATATGATTGAATGTGCAATAGCTTCACTTAAGGCTGTCCTTGAGGATGAGCCTGAGGAAGGCACAGATCCGGAGCCACAGGTGGAGATGGAACCTAAGGAAGAGGCAGTTTGATATGACTATTAAAACTGCATTAAATAATACAGTAGACAGACTAAGGGCGGCAGGGATAGAAACCTGCCGTCTTGATGCTGAGCTCCTTGTATGTGAGGCTGTAAAATGCAGCAGAATACATCTTATTACAAGGGATAATACTTCTCTCACATTACAGCAGGAGGCAGACCTTGAGGCCATGACACTCAGGAGGCTTAAGTATGAGCCTATGCAGTATATACTGGGCCATTGTGAGTTTATGGGTCTTGATTTCAGGGTTACGGGAGATACCCTTATTCCCCGTGGTGATACAGAGTGCCTGGTTGAACATGTACTTGACTACATTAAAAAAAATAATACAAAAACCGTCCTTGATATAGGTACAGGCAGTGGTGCTATTATAGTAAGTCTTGCTTATTACGGAAAAATCATTGGTACAGCTGTAGATATATCAGAGGGTGCCCTTAAGGTGGCAGAGGAAAATGCTCTGTCAAACGGAGTGAAAAATCAGATAAGTTTTATTAAAAGTGATCTCTTTGAAAACCTGGATACTAAATTTGATGTAATAGTCAGCAATCCACCTTATATTGAAAGGGATGTGATTCCTACTCTGGGCAGTAATGTGAAGGATTATGAGCCTGTAGGTGCCCTTGACGGCGGAGTTGACGGACTGGATTTTTACAGGGCTATATCAACTGCTGCCCCGGGTTATCTTAACAGTAACGGTTTGATTGCCTTTGAGATTGGGTATAATCAGGCTGAGGCAGTTAAAAATATTTTGGTTAAGGCAGGTTTTACCGATATAGAAATAGCCAGGGACCTGTCAGGACTTGACAGAGTAGTATGTGCACGTTTAAAATAGGAATAGAATATTTTGGAGGTTTGCAATGTTTGACAGGTTGGAAGATATTGAAAAAAGATATATTGATTTGTCCGACAAAATAAATGACCCTGAGATAATTGCAGATAATGCCACATGGAGGGAGCTTGTAAAGGAACAGAGCGATCTTGCTCCCATAGTTGAGAAATATAAGGAGTATACTTCCTGTAAGGAAGCTGCCGATGAGGCGAGGGCCATGCTTGATGAAAACCTTGATGAGGATTTTCGTGCCCTTGCTAAGGAAGAGTATGCCCAGAATAATGCTAAACTCGAGGTCATAAAAGAGGAACTTAAGATACTGCTCCTTCCGAAGGATCCCAATGACGACAAGAATGTTATTGTTGAAATAAGGGGAGGTGCAGGAGGTGACGAGGCAAATATATTTGCCGGCGATCTTTTCAGAATGTATACACGTTATGCCGAGCGTAAGGGTTGGAAGGTAGACATTGTCAATGCCAATGAAAGCGAGGCGGGGGGGTACAGAGAAATATCCTTTATGATTAACGGTAAGGGTGCCTACTCACGTCTTAAGTATGAAAGCGGAGTTCATCGTGTCCAGAGGATTCCTTCCACTGAGTCAGGTGGAAGGATACACACTTCCACAGCTACGGTTGCAGTTATGCCTGAGGTAGAGGAAGTGGATGTTAAGCTTAATATGAATGACTGCAAGTTTGATGTGTTCCGTGCCAGCGGTAACGGTGGCCAGTGTGTCAATACCACTGATTCAGCTGTAAGACTTACACATCTTCCCACAGGTATAGTTATCTCATGCCAGGACGAAAAAAGTCAGCTTCGTAATAAGGAGAAAGCACTTAAGGTACTTATGAGCCGCCTCTATGATATGGAGGAGGAAAAACGTCATGCGGAAATATCTGCTGAAAGAAAAAGCCAGATAGGCAGGGGTAACCGTAATGAAAGAATAAGAACCTATAACTATCCCCAGGGCAGAGTTACGGATCATAGGATAGGGCTGACCCTTCACAAGCTTGATTCGATTATTGACGGGGATCTGGACGAAATAACCGATGCTCTTATTACAACAGAACAGGCGGAAAAGCTTAAAATGGGCAATGAAGCGGTTTAAGACCGACTACGCATATATAAGGGAGGATAATTTATGAAAATTGATAAGGAAGTATTTAAGACGCAGTTGATCGAAAACGTTAAAACCTTGTCTAGAAAAAAAATTGAAAACGCCACACCTGAGCAACTTTATGAAGCCCTTGTTTTTACTATCAGGGATTATGTTACAGATAAGTGGCTCAGGACCCATGAGGTATATGACAGTACGGGGGCAAAGGTAGTCTGTTACCTTTCAATGGAGTTCCTTATGGGACGTTTTTTGGGCAATGCAATACTTAATATGACCATGACCGACGAGGTGCAGGAAGTACTTAAGGAACTGAATATAGATTACAACCAGCTTGAAGAAACAGAGCATGATCCGGGCCTGGGTAATGGCGGACTTGGCAGACTTGCGGCTTGTTTCCTGGATAGCCTTTCTACCCTTGAACTGCCTGCATATGGCTGTGGTATCCGTTATCATTACGGTATTTTTGAACAGAAGATAGAAAACGGATACCAGGTGGAAAAACCTGATAATTGGCTTGAAAACGGAGATATGTGGGGAGTAAAAAGACCTGAATATTCAGTTGAAGTCAAGTTTGGCGGTAATGTAAGGGCCGTAAGACAGCCTGACGGTCAGTATAACTTTGTACAGGAAAATTATCAGTCAGTCATTGCCGTACCATATGATTATCCTGTGGTAGGCTATAACAATAACACTGTTAATACCCTCAGACTTTGGGATGCTGAAGCAAAAAACAAGTTTGATTTAAAGAGCTTTAATGAAGGTAATTATTCAAAGGCGGTTGAGGAGGAAAATCTGGCAAAGACCCTTACAGAGGTGCTTTATCCTGCAGATGAACACTATGCAGGCAAGGAACTCAGGCTTCGTCAACAGTATTTCTTTGTGTCTGCTACCCTTCAGAGAGTAATCAACAAGTTTAAAGATATGTATGGAGATAACTTTGACATTCTCCCTGATAAGTATGCTTTTCAGCTTAATGATACACATCCAAGTATTGCAGTTGCAGAGCTTATGAGAATACTTGTGGACGAAAATTCACTGCCATGGGATAAGGCATGGGAGATTACTAAAAAATGCTGTGCCTATACAAATCATACCATCATGAGTGAAGCCCTTGAAAAGTGGCCTATTGAGCTATTTTCAAGACTTCTTCCACGTATTTATATGATAGTTGAGGAGATCAACAAGCGTTTCTGTGAATATCTTATCAATAAGTATAATGCAGGTCCTGAGAAGATCAGGAAGATGGCTGTAATTGCTGACGGACAAATCAGGATGGCATTTCTTGCCATTGTAGGCAGTCACTCTGTAAACGGTGTTGCGGCTCTCCATACCGAGATACTTAAAAATCAGGAACTTAAGGATTTCTATGAGGTCTTTCCGGAAAGGTTTAACAATAAGACAAATGGTATTACCCAGAGAAGATGGCTTGGCCATGCAAATCCACGCCTTGCAAAGCTGATTACTGATACTATTGGTGATAAGTGGTATACGGATCTTACAGAGCTTAAAAAACTTATGCCTTATGCAAAGGATAAAGACTTTATAAAGAAGTTTATGGATATCAAGCAGAAGAATAAGGAAGAACTTTCTGATTATTTCAAGGCGACTATGGGTATAGAGATAGACCCTAACTCAATATATGACATTCAGGTAAAGAGACTCCATGAGTATAAAAGACAGCTTCTTAACATACTTCATGTATTAAGTCTGTATAATAAACTTAAGGTAAATCCAGGGCTGGATATTACACCAAGAACATTTATATTTGGTGCCAAGTCAGCGGCAGGATACAGAAGGGCAAAGCTTATTATTAAGCTTATTAACTCCGTAGCTGACCTTGTAAATAACGATGAAAGCATTGAGGGCAAGCTTAAGGTTGTTTTTGCGGAAAACTACAGGGTAAGTCTTGCCGAAAAGCTTATTCCTGCTGCGGATATCAGTGAGCAGATTTCAACAGCCAGCAAGGAAGCATCAGGTACCGGTAATATGAAGTTTATGTTAAACGGTGCCCTTACCATGGGTACACTTGACGGTGCCAATGTTGAGATACTTGAAGAGGTGGGCAAGGATAATATCTTTATCTTTGGTATGACAGCTGATGAGGTTATTGCCGAGTATGCTGCAAATAATTACAATCCATGGGATATATATAATATGAACAGTGATGTAAGGGGTGTCCTTAATATGCTTATTAACGGTACTCTTGATGAAAATCCTGAGCTGTTCAGAGAAATTTACGACTCTCTCCTTAACGGCTATAATGGCTCACGTCCGGATGAATACTTTGTCCTTAAGGATTTTGCTTCATATGCCCAGGCGCAGGAAAGAGCCGATAAGCTTTATAAAGATAAGGAAAAGTGGGCACAGTGTGCTATAATCAACACAGCATGCAGCGGTAAGTTCTCAAGTGACAGGACTATCAAGGAGTATGCTGAGGAAATCTGGAATCTTAAACCGGTTCATATTGATATGTAATTTTTTCAAAGGACTGTCATTTTCTTGACAGTCCTTTTGTAATGTAATAAAATTTTAATAAAAAAACTTTCTTTTTGTTAAACTGACTGTGTTACAATAATTTTACGAGGTGATATTATGGAATACAAAATTTTAGTAGCTGACGATGATAAAGAAATTTTAAATGCTATTGATATATATCTTACTAACGAGCAGATGAAGGTTTATAAGGCTCATGACGGTCTGGAGGCACTTAAGGTGCTTGAGGAGATCCCGGACATTCATCTTATTATTATGGATCTTATGATGCCTAATATGGATGGTATTCAGGCCATACTTAAGATAAGGCAGGAAAAGGATATTCCTATTATTGTACTTTCTGCAAAGAGTGAGGACAGCGATGTTATACTGGGACTTAATCTGGGAGCTGATGATTATATTACAAAGCCATTTAACTTCCTTGAGCTTATAGCAAGAGTAAAGTCTAATTTAAGACGCTATACAAAGTTTACCAGCTTCCAGAAGAACAATGATGAGCTTCAGATAAGGGGGCTGTATCTTAATAAAAAAACCAAGGAAGTAAAGGTAAATGACAAGAGTATTAAACTTACCCCTATAGAGTTTAAAATACTGCAACTTCTTATGGAAAACCCCGATGTTATTTTTTCCATTGAGGAAATATATGAAAAGGTCTGGAATGAACCTTTTATTAACAGCGAAAATACAGTTGCTGTACATATCAGGCGTATAAGGGAAAAGATTGAAGTCAATCCGAAAGAGCCTATGTATTTAAAGGTGGTGTGGGGTATTGGATACAAAATCTCCAAATAAAAAAAATAATGGCAGGGGATTTGCACAGTATGTATGTAAGTTAATTATATTTCTGCTCTCTTTTGTGTTTATTGCAAGTGCTGCCCTTCTTACATGCGAGAAAAATATTCATTTTAAGTCATATTTTTATGATAGTGAAAATATTCGCACTGAGGCAATAAGGTATGCAAAAAATCTGCAAAGATATTACGTTTATTTTCAAAATTTTGATCCTACAGTTGCAGAACGCAAAATAAATGAAATAGACGAATATCTGAGAAATGAAAGGAATATAGTGGCAGATACTTCCTCAAAGCCGAATTATTACAATGTTGAAAGCTTTGAAGAAAACGGGGCAGAGGAGGAAGAACAGATCAGCAGGGAACTGTATAATGATACCAATCCTGAAGAACTCTATGATATTGATGTTTCTCAGCTTGATGATATGACAGCAGATGATATACTCAGTCTGGAAAATAATCTTTCTGAAACCGTACAGAATTATTATAGTGTAAGAAACTACCTTGATACAAATGAGCATTTCCATTTCTATCTGTATAACACAAGGCTTGGCAGGCTTGTTGCCACTAATGCAGATAACTTTAATCAGGAGACTGTGTATGATAGCATATCCGTAACATCCTCTGATTTGTTTTCGGATATAAAATTCGGCAATGTTTACCTTGCCGATTCCTTTATACAAAATGGTCTGGAATGTACCCTTTCCATTCCCGTGGATTCAAGCAGTTACTTTATTAAAAATGAGGTGGAAAATGTCAAGCGCCTTGTAGGTGTCAACAAGGTTCTGTCAAGCCCCATAACACCTCTTTTGATGATAGCCGTGGGTATGCTGCTATTCGGCTATGTTGTGTACTCTGACAGGCAGTTTGTAAACAGAGTAAATAATATTATTTACTCAAGGTTTAAAATGATACCACTTATATTAAAGCTGATGGTTACAGCAAGCTTTATCCTGCTATATGTAGGCTTATATGGAAAGTACAGCTATTTGTCTGAGCTTTTGGCATATGGTAAATGGGATGTTGCGTTTTTGATGGTCATTGCAGCCGTTCTGATGCTGATGTTTGTAATTATGACCATTGAAAATATTTATAGCCATATACGCAATCCTCAACTTATCAGACAGGAAACGGATGTAAACTTTGCTATTGTAAGCTTTAAAAATTTTATGTTTGCACTGCGCACCCATAATTATCTGCTTATATTTATTTATGTTACAGTATCCTTCCTGTTTGTAGTGGAGTTCATAATCACTGTATTTTGCCTTCCTCAGGCATTTACAAGCTATCAGGCTGTGCTCTTATACTTTTTCAGGTGTTTTGTTCTTTTTGTAGGGGCTATGGTAATAAAGCTTATTAATGCACATATTAAGCTTTGCTGGTATATTAAGGAAATGGCTTTGGGTAATATTGAGATAATACCAAAGCAGCATGGCCTTTTTGTTGAGCCCCTTAATAATCTTAACAATATTAATGACGGTGTTAAGCGTACCATGGAGGAGGCAATTAAAAACGAGAGGCTTAAATCAGAGCTTATAACAAATGTTTCCCATGACCTCAAGACACCGCTTACATCCATAATCAGCTATGTTAACCTCCTTAAGGAACTGGATATTAAAGATAAGGCGGCAGAGGATTATATAGACGTTATTGAAAATAAGGCCACAAGACTTAAGATACTTATTGATGACCTTTTTGAAGCATCCAAACTTTCAAGCGGACAAATGAAGCTTGAAAAAAATCCATCGGATGTGGTGTCTCTTCTTAAACAGACCCTTGGCGAACTGAGCTATAAGATAGATGAAAGCGGTATTGAGTTTAAAACAGACTTTCCGGAAACGCCTGTCATCCTTAACATTGACGGACAGAAAATGTGGAGGGTTTTTGATAATATGCTTAACAATATCCTTAAATATTCACCCAAAGGTTCAAGGGCGTATATAGATGTGGTGGATAAGGAGGACAGAACAGTCATTACCTTTAAGAATGTATCAAGTTATTCACTCGACTTTGATACAGGAGAGTTGTTTGAAAGATTCAAAAGAGGTGATGCTGCAAGGGCAACGGAGGGCTCCGGATTGGGACTTTCTATTGCAAAGAGCATAGTGGATCTCCATGGAGGCAATATGAGTATTGTGACTGACGGTGATCTTTTTAAGGTAATAATTATTTTGTACAAATCATAATAAAAAGGGGAAGCCTATGGCTTCCCCTATTGTATGTGTATACATATACCCAGATGACTGAAATACTGTTTTATCATATCTTCCCATGCCGCATCAAGGCTCTTATCCATGCTGAAGTTTTTTTGCGCCGTACCTGTGGTAAAGTTTACTCTGTTTTTTTCAAAGATTATGTTTATAAAGGCTGCCTGAGCGTTTTCATGAAGCCTGGATAGGGATTTTTCATCAAGGGCAAGTACAAGTTTTATATAAGCAGGCAGTTTTTTCCCTTTGATAAGGTCAAAAAAGTTATGCCTTATTTCACCCCATAGACAGTAAGGGCGTTCATCTGTGGAGTTGTCATAATCCCTGTTATATCTTCCGTCTATGGTAAATCTCGCCCGTGTCATTATTTCCCCTGAACGAAACTGAAACCTGTCAAAGGTATTGTCTGTCAGCAAAAAATTCATAAATTTATTTATATCTTCCCCTTCACAGTAAAAGGCCAGCACAAAATCACCCGAATTCTTAATTTTTTTTTACTTACAGTATATCACGACTTGCAAAATACAACAAGATATTATATAATAGAATAAATTTTTTATGCCGCTTAATCTGAATAAATCTGTATAAAGCGGTTATCTTAATTATAGCTGTACTTTATATGTGTCGGAGGAAAGTTAATGGGAAACTCTAACGAAAATAATCTGGAGAATACAGGAAATTTTATACATAGTATTATCAGGGAGGATCTTAAGGGTGAGCTTAATTCACTTCGCACCCGTTTTCCGCCTGAGCCCAACGGTTATTTGCATATTGGACATGCAAAGAGTATATGCCTGAATTTTGGCTTGGCTGCTCAGTACGGTGGAAAGTGTAATCTTCGCTTTGATGATACTAACCCAGCAAAGGAAAGCACAGAGTTTGTCAATTCCATTCAGAATGATATTAAATGGCTGGGTTTTGACTGGGAGGACAGGCTTTACTTTGCATCAAGCTATTTTGGCAGAATGTATGAGTGTGCCATTGAACTTATCAAAAAGGGCAAGGCATTTGTATGTGATATGACGGCAGAGGAAATGCACCAGGCAAGGGGTACTCTTACAACTCCCGGTACCGAGAGCCCATGGCGTAATCGTTCTGTAGAGGAAAACCTTGATCTTTTTGAACGTATGAAAAATGGTGAATTTGAGGATGGAAGCAGGACACTTCGTGCAAAGATAGATATGTCTTCACCTAATATGAATATGCGAGATCCTGTAATCTACAGAATAGCACATATGACACACCATGCAACGGGAGACGAATGGTGTATTTATCCAATGTATGACTTTGCCCATCCACTGGAGGATGCCTTTGAGGGCATTACACATTCTATCTGTACCATGGAGTTTGAGGATCATCGCCCCCTTTATGACTGGGTTGTAAATACGCTTGATTTTAAGGTAAAGCCACGTCAGATAGAGTTTGCAAAGCTTAATCTTGAAAATACAATTATGGGTAAACGCTATATGCGTAACCTTGTTGAAACCGGTCAGGTAGACGGCTGGGATGATCCACGTCTTGTTACTCTTTCCGGTATACGCCGCAGAGGATATACCCCGGAGTCCATTCGTAACTTCTGTGATATGATAGGCGTGTCAAAGGCTAATTCAGTAGTTGATCTTGCACAGCTTGAGTATTGCATAAGGGAGGATTTAAAGCCTAAGACACCAGTTGTTATGGCGGTTTTGGATCCTGTCAAGCTTATAATAGATAATTATCCAGAGGGTGAAACAGAAATGTTGACTATTGAAAATCACCCCGATAACGAATCCCTTGGCAAGAGAGAGGTTCCTTTTTCACGTGAGCTTTATATAGAACGCAGTGATTTTGAGGAAATACCTCCAAAGAAGTTTTTCAGACTTACTCCCGGTATGGAGGTAAGGTTAAAGGGTGCATATTTTGTTACCTGTACAGGCTGTGTTAAGGATGATAATGGCAATGTTACAGAGGTACATTGTACCTATGATCCTGCTACACGCAGCGGACTTAACTTTACTGAACGTAAGGTAAAGGGTACCATCCATTGGGTAAATGTTGCTACAGCAGTGAAAGCTGATGTGAACCTGTATGAAAATCTCGTTGTGCCTGATGAGTCTTCAGAAAACGGCTATAGACTTAATCCTGACTCACTTAAGACAGTACAGGCTTACCTTGAGCCATGCCTTAAGGATACAGATCCAATGGACCGCTTCCAGTTTATAAGGAACGGCTACTTTGTTGCTGACAGCAAGCATTGTACCAAGGAGCATCTTGTATTTAACCGTATAGTATCATTAAAGAGCTCATTTAAGCCACACTGATGCAGCCGGAGGATAGATATGAATAACGAACAGGATAAGTATAATGACTATGACACCGATGAGGTCTTTGCAAATGGAATCAGTCATTCCAGAAGACGGCGCGCCGCAAAGCGTAATGCAGCGGGAGATAAGTCAAAGCTTATAAACCAACAGCCTAAAAGAATAATAATGCAGAAGTCAGAGCCTGTACAGCGAAATACAGAGGAAGGGCCTGACATGGAAAAATCAAATGCTGCGGAAACTGCTTCAGATCAGATTGCTACACCGGACACAACCGGGGTAAAAAGGCATGCAAAGACAAAGAAACCCATGTCTCTTAAGCGTAAGTTTATTACAATAATACTTGCTATTGTAGGTGTGTATATAGTTGCAATAGGTGCCTACGCATTAACTACATATTTAGGGGGAAACTCTGATGGGGATTGGTCTGTTACTTCACCAAAGCCTTTGGAAAAAATAACAGAGGTCTTTTCACCAAAGCTTCCCGAGCGTACTCAATTTGTAGTTATGTGTACAGACGAGGATGGCACACGTACAGATACTATTATGGTGGGATGTTATAATTCCGTTACAGAGGGTATCAGCCTTATATCTGTGCCAAGAGATACAATAGTGTCTGTTTCGGCTGCTAATTATGAGGTAATGCGACAGGAGTTCCCTGAGCCAGGTCAGAGGACAATGAAGATTAATGCGGTACATCATTATGCAGGTGATGACCTTGGACCTGATATGCTTGTTGATGAACTTAATTCACTTCTGGGTACTGATATACAGTATTATGTAAGGGTGGACTTTGACGCCTTCCATTATCTTATAGATTCCATAGGCGGTGTTGAATTTGATGTGCCACAGGATATGGATTATGATGATCCTACCCAGGATCTGTCTATCCATCTGAAGGCGGGCATGCAGCTGCTTGATGGAGATAAGGCGGAACAACTTGTCCGATTCCGAAAGGATAATTATGGCGGAGGCTATTTTAACGGTGATTTAGGCCGAATTGAGATGCAGCAATCATTTATGAAGGTTCTGATTACAAAACTTACCAATGTTGACACTATAAAGAGTAATCCTACAGCATACCTTACTGCATTTTTTAAGTATATTAAAACCAATGCAGGTATATCTGATGCTGTAAAGTATGTTTCTGCACTTGATAAGATAGATACAAGCAAGATAGAGACTTATACACTTCCCGGAAATATCGCTTATACAGCGGGTATTTCAGGTTATTTGCCAGATGAGGAGGCTGTAGATCAGCTTGTATATGATATATTTGAACGACCTGTTTCTGAAATGCTGGAGACTACCACTGTTGAAGGAGTAACAGAGGTTACTACGGAGATGGCGGACTCCAGGGAGGCATCCATACAGGTGCTTAACGGAGGTTATACTTCAGGCAAGGCAGGAGAGGTACGTGATACACTTACAGCAGATGGATATAATGTAAGTGATATAGGTGATTACACCAGTACCAGACAGGAGGGCACACGTATCTATGTAAGCAAAAGCGGACTGGGTACAGACCTTATATCCTACTTTAAGGATGCAGAGGTCATAGTTGATGCGGCATCTGCAAATCCGTATGATATTGTGGTTGTAATAGGTACAGGTGAATAGAATTTACAGGCTCAAGAGGGGAATATTCCTTTCTTGAGTCTTTGTATTCGGAGGAAGTATATATGAATGATTTTAAGGATAAGTATGACGACTATACCGATAATGAGTTGCAGACTCCAAGACGCAGACGCAGAGTTTCGAATAATAAGAGCGGTCAGCACAGGACTTTGGAAAGTAACGGCAGTCAGCACAGGTCTTCAGAAAGTAATGGCAGTCAGCGCAGAAAAAAACGGAAAAAAAGAATGAGTCCCGCTAAAAAGTTTATGGTTATTGTGTTATCGATACTTGGCGTGTATATTGTGGCATTGGGTATATTTACTCTGGCTGCCTATCTGTCAGATGATCCTGATGACAAACCTATGGATATATTGACAAGTGTAATAGGTGGCAAGGTGCCTGAAAGAACCAACTTTGTCATTATGTGTACAGATGAAGAAGGTACCCGTACCGATACAATTATGGTAGGCTGTTATAACTCAGTAACAAACGGTATTGACATTATGTCTATTCCAAGGGATACACTGGTATCTGCTACTGCTGCAAATTTTGAAATAATGCAGGAGAGAAATCCGGGACTTACTGACAGTACTATGATGGTAAATGCCATACATAGCTATGCAGGCAGTGAAGACGGCCCGGAAATGCTTACAGAGGAACTGGAAAGCATGCTTGATATAAATATAGATTATTACATAAGGGTGGACTTTGACGCCTTCCACTATTTTATTGATTCTATCGGCGGAGTTGACTTTGATGTTCCCAGGGATATGAAGTATGATGACCCTACACAGGATCTGCATATTGATCTGAAGGCGGGGATGCAGCACCTTGACGGTGAAAAGGCGGAACAGCTTGTCCGATTCAGAAAAGATAATTACGGAGGCGGCTATGCCCTTGGTGATATAGAGAGAATACAGGTACAGCAGGATTTCTTTAAGGCCCTTGTTAAAAAGGCGGTAAGCGCCGATACTATTAAGTCCAGTCCTCAGGCTTATGTGACTACTTTATTTAAGTATGTGACCACCAATGCAGGTGTAAAGGATGCTGTTAAATACATATCCGTTATAGATAAGCTTAATACCGATAATATTAACAGCTATACACTTCCGGGAACTACAAAAAATAACAGGTGGATAATGGATAAGGAAGAAACCGATGCAATAGTATATGAGGTGTTTAAACGTCCAAGTGAGGAGATATTAGCTGAGCAAAATTCAGATGCCAGTGAAACATCCGGTTCTAAAAATGCCTCAATACAGGTACTTAACGGTGGCTATACAAATGGTAAAGCTGCTGATGTGCAGGATATGCTTGTAGCAAACGGCTATACAGTTGATAATATCGGTTCATACGAAGGAGAAAAGCACGAGGAAACAAGGATATATGTAAATAGTGACGGACTGGGAGAGGACCTTGTTGAATACTTTAATTCTGCAAAGGTAATTAAAAACAGCAGCACTACAGGTGACTATGACATTGTAATTGTGGTAGGTACGGGAGAATGAAAAACTTAGCTATCATAGGGGGCGGAGCATCTGGTATGGTGGCAGCCATTCATGCTGCGTATACAGCCCCACAACTAAATATATGTATATATGAGCGTATGGACAGGGTAGGGAAAAAGCTCCTTGCCACAGGTAACGGCAGATGTAACTATACCAATCTGGGTGCCTGTGTCAGCAATTACTATGGCAGATTCCCTAAATTTACTGAGTATGCCCTGGAAAACTATACGGTGGATGATACTATTAACTTCTTTAATAAATTAGGGGTCTTTCCCAAAGAGGAAGAAAACGGAAAGTTATATCCTTATTCGGGACAGGCAAGTGCCGTTCTGGATGCCCTGCGAAATGAGCTTGCAAGGCTTAATATTAAAATAGTTCACTTGGATATTGCTTCTGTATCAAGGACTAAAAAAGGATTTAAACTCACAGGCAAAGACGGGGAAATATATTATGCTGACAGACTGATAATGGCAGCAGGAGGCTGTGCTTCTCCTGCCCTTGGTTCTGATGGCTCCGGATTTAAACTGTTAAAATCTTTGGGACACCATATTACTGAGCTTAATCCTGCCCTTGTACAGATAAAGACACCCACTAACGAGGTTAAAAGCCTTCAGGGAATTAAAATTGAGGGCACACTCACACTTATGTCAGAAGATAAAGTGCTTGGCAGTGACAGCGGAGAAATACTTTTTACCGACTACGGTATTTCAGGCCCTCCTGTATTCCAGCTTTCCACCTTTGTGGCAAGGTATTCATCCATTACAGCTGCAATAGATTTTATGCCTGAGTATTCCATGAGACAGGTTTATGATATATTGGAAAGCCGTGTAGGGCATCTTTCCCATCTGACTATGGAAAATTATTTCACCGGTTTGTTAAATAAACGTCTTGGTAATATAATAGCAAGGAGAGCAGGTATAGAAAAGCTTTCCTTTAAGGTATCTGCATTGGATAGGGACCTGCTCTGGAAAATGGCGGCACTTATCAAGGATCTTCGCCTTGACGTATTGGGTACCAAAGGTTTTGCAAATGCACAGGTTACGGCAGGCGGCGTATATACCGAGGAGTTTTCTCCATATACCATGGAGTCAAAACTATGCAAAGGCCTTTACTGCGCGGGAGAAATCTATGATATTTTCGGTGACTGCGGTGGTTATAATCTTCAATGGGCATGGTCTTCCGGAGCCATTGCAGGCAGGAGTGCAGCCACTGATAAATAGGAGGATATATGCTTGTACTTTCCAATTTGAAAATTAAAGCATCCGAACGTTATTCGGAGGATAAGCTTAAAGATATGGCAGCCAAGGTGCTTCGTGTCAAGACAGAACAGTTAAGGAGCTTTGCCATTGAAAAGCAGTCCATAGATGCAAGGAATAAGGATAATGTCTACCTTGTATTTGCAGTCAGATTCAGCCTTCCACATGAGGAAAAATATCTCCGTATCAGAAATGTGTCAAAGCTGAAATCATACAGCATTACTATTCCACGGGCAGAGTCTTCCCTTTCACCTCTTGTAGTTGGATTCGGACCTGCCGGTATGTTTGCTGCTCTTATTCTTGCAAGGGCCGGCTTAAAGCCTGTTGTTATAGAACGTGGCAGCTCCGTTGAAGAACGACAAATGGATATAGAAAAATTCTGGAGGACAGGTGTACTTAACACTGAGTCAAACGTCCAGTTTGGTGAGGGCGGTGCAGGTACTTTTTCCGACGGAAAGTTAACCACAGGAAAAAACAGTCCTTTCATACACACTGTATTTGAGGAATTTGTCAAGGCAGGTGCGCCTAAGGAAATAATGTACCTTGCCAAACCCCATATAGGTACTGATAAACTTGTTTCTGTAGTCAGACATATCAGAGAGGAAATAATCTCCCTTGGTGGTAAGGTCCTCTTTTTCCATAAACTTAAGGAAATCCATAGTAAAGGTGGCAGACTTTGCGGAATTACATGTGATACAAGGAACGGAGAAAAGCATATAGATTGTAACCGTCTCATCCTTGCTATAGGACATTCCGCAAGGGATACATTCAGCATGCTGGTGAATATTGGTGTTGCAGCGGAGCAAAAACCCTTTGCCATGGGTGTTCGTATAGAACACAGTCAGGAGCTTATAGACAGGGCACAGTATGGTAGATTTGCCCGTTATCTGCCTCCTGCGGATTATAAGTTGGTGGCTCATCTTAAAAGCGGAAGAAGTATATACACCTTCTGTATGTGCCCCGGAGGTTATGTTGTGGCAGCTGCTTCTGAGAAGGGCAGGCTTGTTACAAATGGTATGAGTTATTTCAGCCGAGGGGGAGAAAATGCAAATTCTGCCCTTCTTGTAGGTCTTTCTCCTGCTGATTTTGGCAGTGATGATCCCCTTGCAGGTGTAGAGTTCCAGCGTGAGCTGGAGAGGAAAGCATACCTGGCAGGAGGTGCAGATTACAGGGCACCGGTTCAGCTTGTAGGTGATGTTTTGCTTGATAAGGCAAGTACATCTGTTGCAGGGGTAACACCCACATATAAACCCGGTGTTTTACCTACGGATCTGCGTAAAGTCTTTCCTGAATATATGTATGAATCCCTTAAGGAAGGCATAGCTGAGCTTGATAAGCATTTGAATGGCTTTGCATCACCTGATGCGGTGCTTACTGCTGTGGAAAGCCGCTCCTCCTCTCCTGTCCGTATACTGCGTAATTCAGATACACTTTCCAGTCCTTCCATAGGCGGTATGTATCCCTGCGGAGAGGGATGTGGTTATGCTGGCGGCATAGTTTCTGCTGCAGTGGACGGTATACGCTGTGCTCTTGCATTATGTGAAAGCTTAAATTAATAATATTTTTT
>CASFCZ010000018.1 GCA_949293325.1 uncultured Eubacteriales bacterium
CTTGCCATGTTCAGGTCAACCAAGGATGGGGGCAAAGGAGCTGTAAGGGAATTTATAGATTATATCAGGGATAAGGAGTGAGTCTTTGTGCGGAGAAAGGACAGAGAGGTTACCCATATTGGCAGGATAAGGGAGATTATATCAGCCTGCTCCTGCTGTCGTCTGGGATTTAATGATAATGGCAGGGTTTATATTGTACCCCTTAATTTCGGCTGGAGGGAAAAGGATGGCAGCCTTACCCTTTACTTCCACGGTGCAAAGGAAGGCAGAAAAATCGGACTGATAAAAAAAACAGGCTATGCCGCCTTTGAGATGGATGGAGAGTGTCAGATAAAGGGTGGGGACACACCCTGTAGTTACACTGCCATGTATCAAAGTGTAATGGGAGAGGGCAGGATTGAAATTATAGAGGACAGGGCAGAAAAGCGGGATGCCCTGGATAGGATTATGTTTCATAATACAGGCAGGGAGGGCTGGGAATATCCTGATGAAATGCTGGATGCCACCTGTGTCTATAAGCTTGAAGCGGACAATTTCTCCTGTAAGGTACATGAATAGGACATATGCCCTGTATATGAGTATAATGCCTGTATTGAAAGAAGATTATCAGGTTATGCTCTTTGGGATATATAAAAATATTATAAAAATGGCAAAAATTTTCCCCGAAGAAACTATCTTCGGGGATTTTTGCAGTAAATTATCAGTTCATTTCCACAGGCATAAGATAGCCGGGTTCCTCTGACTTTTTAAGGATATTCGCACTGTCGTTTGATGTAATGGCTCCGCTTAAATCCACATCAGCCATCTTTACACCCTCTGATGTATTATCACCATTAAGTGTGAGGGAAAGGGCTATGGCGGCGTCATTTGCGGTAACATCTCCGTCATTATCCATATCACCGTAAAGGGTCTTTGCTGTTTCCTGTATATATTCGTATGCACCTATATCAACTGCGGTACCCTGAACCCTGTCATTATTTGCAAGGTCCTTGTTGCCGTAATCAAGGTCAGCACCCTTATCAATGGCAATAGATGTGCCCTTAAGGCTGTAGTCTGCCTCAAAGTCAGGATCGCCGTATGAACCGTTTTCACCTGTTATAACCTTAAAGCTGTCCATACCCTGCTGGTTCTGTTCAAAAACTTCAAATTCAGCCTCTGAAGCTCCACGGCCTTCCGCATAGTATAAGTTGTTCTTAAATGTAATGTCAGTCATAAACCGGCTGTCAACATCACTTGCAACTATAGGTGTGTTGTTATTGCTGTATAAAATATTATTGGCTATTTCCAGACCATCTACCATTGCCAGATGAAGCTGCTCATCATTGTTTACAAGGGTATTGTTGTAAATTTTTGTCTGGGTAACAACTCCTGAAAGGGGGTCTCCCTTTGATGAGCCGTCATTCCAGCCACCTACGGTAATGCCCTTTACGGAGTTATCGTAAACAAGGTTGTTTCTTACAAGAATATTTTTAACGGGATAATTTTCATTTAACTCCTCTGAGCCTATTTCAATACCACCCTGATTATTGTGGGATATATTGTTTTCAATAATAATATCCCTTGCACCGTCTACATAAATACCGTAGCTGTCGGCATAACTGCAAACACAGTTGCTTACCTCGTTACCTGCCGCAATACAGTAGCGGGGCTGGTTAAGCTCCTCAACGGGACAGTAACCGTCTGCATTGTTACCGTAAAAATCAATACCTATATTAGTTGAATTGTTTACCCTGTTGTTGATTACATTTACATATTCACAGTTTGCAGTAACGCTTAATGCCTCACACCAGCCTGTAACAAGGTCGTAAATGTTATTATCTGCTATATATACATTGCTGATAGGCTCCTTTTTTTCGCCGAAAAGAAGTATGGCATTTGCACCGCTGTTATCGGGATCATCAGGAGCGGAACACTTTATATCGTGTATTTTGTTGTTTCTGATGATAATATGGTTTTCGCCCCCTGCAAAAAGTATGCCGTACGCCCATTTGGCTGTACTGTCACATAACTCAAGACCCTCGATTTGTATGTAATCATGTCCGTCAAGATCGAGTATAGGGGTATCGTTTTTGCCCGTACCCTTTATTACGGGAGTTTCTCCTGGGTAATTTCTCAGTGTAATATATCCGTCGGCATTGCCGTTGTTGGGGAAGTAAACATTCTCCGTATATGTACCGCCACGGACATATACTGTGGTACCTGCCTTAGCCTCGTCCATAGCTGTATTTATTGTTTTAAATGGGCTGTTAATGGAACCGTCGTTATCGTCGTTTCCTGTGGGGGATACATATAAGCTTTTCTTTGGCTGGGCTTCCGTATCCAGATTTTTTATCTTTTCGATAAACATATCATCCCCATAAAGTGTTACATCTTCAACATTAACCTCAGCCCTTACACATCCGGCAAAACTTAAGCCGAAAACAAAGGTTAATGCCACAAACAATCCCTTAAATTTCATTATTACGCCTTCTTTTAGTATTTTTGGTTAATATATCCGTCTATAAGTGATGACTTTACCCCATCCTCAAAGACCCGCTCCTCCCTTAGCCTGTTAAGTATGGCAGGGCTTGTGGAGTGAAGTATCATGTTATAGTCCTCCAGGACTATCTCAAAGAGCTTGTTTTTAAGGCCCTTGCTCCGTACCTTGATAAAGTATGCCCTGACACCCTTAAAGTCCTTTAACTCCAGTACCTTCAGGGTTGCCCTGTCCTTTTTGAAGTAGAAGTATCCGGATTTTTCGTTATACAGCCTCCCCATCTCCCTGTCAGCAGTATAGTGGGCATCTATATGTGCTTCCTTTGCCATTGCATTGTAATACTGGTAGTTAAACAGTCCCTTGTCTACACTGTCAACATTCTTGAAGGGTTTAATGTTAAGGGCAAGAACCGCATCAAAGTTACGGTCCAGATATTCCCTTTTGGTCATATCACCCTTGATATATTGGTCAATAAGACTCTGTCGGTATACAAAATATCGCTGCAAAGTGTTCATTAAAACCACTCCGTTCTCTTTATGCCCCTGGGGGCTATTCCAGTTATTACTTATAGATAAGTTTCCCCCCGGGTTGTATACTAATTGTATAAACCAAAGGAGGTGTAACATGGGAAGCTATCTGGATATATACACAGACATGATCCTTCCCCGCCTACAGGCAGCGGACCTGATGCTGAAGACCGCAGAGGGTCCCATAGAGCCGTCCGTGGCGGCAGACATACTTGAAATATCCCCGTGGGAGGTGGGGCATTTGATGGAGCTGTGCCATTTACATTACATAACTCCCCTGACCTTTCCCATTATAATGGAGGGAGGCAGCAGCAGACTGTGCAGACTCTTTGCAAGGCAGCTGAAAGCAGGCTGCACCGACAATTATCCGCCGGGAGCCATAGCATACATATATGACCTTGACCTGAAGGCAGTGGAGAGGGCATTCAGATCCCTTGGCATAACCTGTGCCACAGGCTCCATGCTCAGGGCAGTATTTGCAAGGATACCTATTTAAGGAGCATACCTGTCTTAACTTTGTCCACAGTTTCCTTGCCGCTGATAAGGTTAAGAAGCTCAAAGGCAAAGTCTATTGCAGTTCCCGGACCCTTGGAGGTGACTATCTTGCCGTCAATTACCACTTTATCCGTACCGATGGCAGCACCTTCAAGGTATTCCTCAAAGCCGGGGTAGCAAACTGCATTCCTGCCCCTTAATATACCTGCACTTCCCAATACCACAGGTGCAGCACATATAGCACATACATACTTGTCATTTGTGGCAAACTCCTTACAAAGCTTGTTGACACCCTCATGTGCCTTAAGGTTGTTCATACCCCCGATGCCTCCGGGAAGGATAATCATATCAAAGGTCCTGAGTTTTTCCTCGTCAAATACCTTGTCTGCAATAAACTCCATACCATGGGAGCCTACTACCCTTCTGTCAGGCATAATGGACACAGTAAGAATATCCACTTCACCACGTCTTAAAATATCAATAACAGTAACGGCTTCAAGCTCCTCAAAACCGTCTGCAAGTAAAACCGCAGCCTTAAGCATAAACATTGCCTCCTTTACGATACTGTAGTATAATTATCACTAATGTATAAAATATCATTATACAACCTCATTATAACTTAAAGGACATATTTTTTCAAGGAGATAGTATGGAAAAGAACTACGAAATAGAAAGAAAATTTCTGGTTAATGAACTTCCCGAAGGCATGGAGGAGTGCCCCTGTCATCATATAGTACAGGGCTATATTTCAACTAACCCGACAATCCGTATCCGCCGCCTTGACGACAGTTATATACTGACTGTTAAAAGCAGCGGACTTATTAAGCGACAGGAGTATGAACTGGAGCTTACGGCAGAGCAGTTTGAGGGACTTAAGGGAAAAACCGAGGGATATATAATCGAAAAAAAGCGTTATATAATACCCCTTGAGGGAGGTCTTAAGGCAGAGCTTGATGTATATTACGGGGATCTGGAGGGTTTTATGAATGTGGAGGTGGAGTTTGCCGATATGCAATCTGCCCTTGTTTTTGACCCTCCAAGCTGGTTTGGCAGGGAAGTGACCCAGGATAAGAGGTATACTAACGGTTCCATGTCAAAATTCGGTGTACCTGAGGAATGAGAAGACAGTAATTTCAGATAAAAAATTATTTATCCCATTATGATATGTCAAAATTTGGCATACCAAAACCCTTGCAATAATGACAAGGATGTATTATAATTTCCATAGTTGGAAAATTTTTCCAAGAGAAAACACTTTTACATCAATTATTGGAGGGATCATTTTGAAAAAGGAACAGCTTACTATTTTAATTGCAGATGATAATAAGGATTTTTGCGACTGCCTGACTAATTACATTGAAAAACAGGAGGATATGAAGGTAATTGCCACTGCCTCCGACGGTATTGAGGCCTGCGAGCTTATCCTCAGGGAAAAGCCTGATGTGGCACTTATTGACGGTATTATGCCTAAACTTGACGGTATCGGTGTATTGGAAAGACTTAGCCAGTCAAGGGCAGTTAATGACACCATCTGCATTATGCTTACTGCCATTACCGATGAAAAAATGACACGCAGAGCATTTGAGCTGGGTGCAAGGTACTATATTGCAAAGCCCTTTGATATGGAGCTGCTTATTGCCCGTATCCGTCAGCTTAAGGAGCCTGTTCCAATTGGTCTGCCTGTAAGGGGAGGGGCTACTCCATACGATCTGGAAAGTCGTGTAACGGCTATCCTCCATGAGATAGGCGTTCCTGCACATATAAGGGGTTATCACTATATGCGTGAGGCTATTCTTATGGCTATTAACGATATTGACGTACTTAACTATATTACAAAGGAGCTTTATCCTGCCATTGCCAAAAAGTGCAACACTACCCCATCAAGGGTGGAAAGGGCTATCCGTCATGCCATTGAGGTTGCATGGAGCAGGGGTCAGGTGGATGCCATAGATGCACTCTTTGGCTATACAGTGTCGGGACATAAGGGTAAGCCTACTAACAGTGAGTTTATTGCCCTTATTGCCGACAGACTCAGGCTGGAGCTTAAGGCAGGCTGATGTAAGGCATGGTAAAAAAATAAATTGCAAGGTATTCCGTTATATAGTATAATTAGCATATATATATTATTTAGGAGGAATACTATGGTTTTATGGGAATTATTCAAGGCGGTCATTCTGGGTATAGTTGAGGGTATAACCGAATGGCTTCCAATCAGCAGTACCGGACATATGATACTGGTGGAGCAGTTCCTTAAGCTGGATATGAACGAGGACTTCATTGATATGTTCAATGTGGTGATACAGCTTGGTGCCATCCTTGCGGTGGTGGTTATTTTCTTTAATAAGCTCAATCCCTTTGACGGCAGGAAAAGCAAACGGGAAAAGGCGGATACCATGCAGCTCTGGTATAAGGTTATACTTGCCTGTATACCTGCGGCGGTTATCGGTCTGCTCCTTGACGACTGGATGACTGAGCATTTCTATAACTCCACGGTGGTGGCGGTTATGCTTATTGTATACGGTGTGCTTTTTATTGTTGTAGAGTGGCATAACAGGGGCAGAGAGCCTAAGGTAACGGATCTTAACCGTATTTCCTATAAAACGGCCTTTCTTATAGGCGTGTTTCAGGTTCTTTCCCTTATTCCCGGTACTTCCCGTTCCGGTTCCACTATTCTGGGAGGACTTCTCCTGGGGGCTTCAAGGTATGTGGCGGCTGAGTTTACCTTCTTCCTTGCCATCCCCATTATGTTCGGAGCAAGCCTCCTTAAGGTAGTTAAGTTTGGCTTTACCTTTACGGGTATGGAGGTAGCTGTACTTATTACTGGTATGGTGGTTGCCTTTGTGGTATCCATTCTTGCCATCAGGTTTTTAATGAGCTATATTAAAAACAATAGCTTTACCGCCTTCGGTATCTACCGTATAGTGCTGGGTGCCCTTGTGCTTTTGTATTTTGTCCTGGCGGCATAATCAATGGATATTTTTTTGCATATATGTGTATTTTTCGACACGCTGAGGACAGGGTAATACCTGTCCTTTTTTTATGGTGTTTTGTGGGTATTTTTGTCAATTATGCCTATGACCTTTTTGTTAAAAATATGTTATAATATAATAAGTATAGTCAGATGTAAACGGAAGGTGACGATGATGAATATAAACGACAAGGTTATCTATGGCGCAAACGGTGTATGTGAGGTTACTGATATAGTAAAGATGGCCGCACATGGTGAGGAGAAGGACTACTATGTTCTTAAGTCCCTTACAGACGGTGGTGGTATGTGTATATATGTACCTGTTGCCAATGAGCATATCAGGGAGCTGAGGCTTGCCATGGACAGGGATGAGGCAGAAAGACTCATAGATGAAATGGATGACTGCGATATTATATGGTATGACAGTGAACGCAGGCGCAAGGAGGAGTACAAGGCCGTTATTGACAGAGCACAGCCTAAGGAGCTGCTTTGTCTTATTAAGACCCTTTACCTTAAAAAGCAGGAAAGGGAGGCACAGGGCAAAAGACTCTATGTTTCGGACGAAAACTTTATGAAGGCGGCGGAAAAACTTATCTTCAATGAGCTGGGCAATGCCCTTGGCATTGAAAGTGTTGCCGTACCAAATTACATATCGGAAAGAATATCAGAAGGTGCAAGTAAATAAAAAAGGCCCTGCCGTTATATACGGACAGGGTTTCAGCGTGTCGAAAAAGTCGACACGCTTGCAAGAAATGCTTGTCAGCACTTTCAGCAAATGCTGAAAGCCATACCTTTGGTATGTCCGCATCTATCTTTGCGGCGCAACCATTTCTTGCAGTAGGGGTACTGACGTACCCACCATTGAAGTAACAACCCGTGCCTCAAAGAGGTCATAAACCTCTTTTCGACACATCTGCATCGCAAAAGATGCGACCGACCTTTGGTCGGCTTTTGCCAAAGGCAAAAG
>CASFCZ010000019.1 GCA_949293325.1 uncultured Eubacteriales bacterium
GGCAGTGTCAGAGATCCTCGTTACTACACATCCGTCCACCAGAGGGGGTATTTCAAGATTGGTTATGTTTTCATCACAGCCTGTTATTTCTCCGTTAAGATTATAATAGATATTGCCCCCCTCAACGGGATATATTCCGTCGGGAGCCTCTGTTGTGGTTTCTGTGGGAAACTCAACATCAGGGGCAGGGGTGCCTCCGTCAACATAGGCAATAACCCCCTGAAATCCGCTTGGGAGAGGCAGTCCGGCTACATCAAGCCTTACACTTGCATCATACTCCCCTGCAGTTGCCTTTATGGGTATGTAATAATAGGGTATATCATAGGCAACGGAATTAAGGCTCTTTCCACAGTCCTTTTCATCAATGGGGAAAAGTTTTACCATTGCCATTGTATCACTAACATAGTAATATTGGTATGGCAGCTCACAGGATACAGACCCCAGATTGGCGTTAAGTACCTGTGTAACACTCATTCCGCCGTTATATAAGCTTTCCATATAATAATAGGAATTGCCTGCCCCGGATACATAATTTGTATTCTCCGTTGCCTCCTTGTCAAAGGTGGCATTGGCAAGCCTGATGGTTATGGTGGTGCCATAGTCAATTCCGTACAGGGGCTGAATGTACAGGTAGGCATTTTCTATTTTGCCACCCTTTGCCACATTGTCGGCAACTGCCATAACCGTATCTCCGCCTGTATAGTCGCTGTCAAAGCTTTGACTATCCACACAGGCAAGTACTCTGTTAAAGCCGTCAGGCAGAGCAGCTGTGCCTGTATCTACACTAAGGCTTATATTTTCTGTTTCCGCTATTGCATTAACGGGTATGTAGTAATAGGGTATATCATAGGCAACGGAATTATTGCTTTGTCCGCAGTCAGCCTTGTCAATGGGGAAAAGCTCTATCTTAAGTTCCCTTTCCCCTATGCTTACATATTTGTAGGGCAGCTTAAGACCTCCGTTTCCCAGGTTAGAGTTTAAGACCTCTGTAAGGCTTGTGCCGCTGTCTAAAAGCTCCGCCATTGTGTCATAGTCGTTACCTGTCCAAGCTGTATAGGCAGCACTTTCCAGGGCTGCCTTGTCAAAGGTGCCTGATGAAAGGGTCAGGGTGATTGTGTCATACCTGTTGATGCCCTCCAGGGGTACTATCTTAAGATAAACATTGTCTATGCTTTCTCCTGAATGTACGTATGCTGTTCTGTTAAGGCTGATTACATCATTTACATCTGTGGTTTCACTGCTGTATGACTCAATATTGTCATCACTGACATATTCCACAGCAGCTCCTGAGGTTGCCTCATATGCCGGGGCTGTAAGTTCCTTCTGTATCGGAGTGGTATTGATTTCTTCTGCCCCTACTGCACCTATATTTGACAGGGTAATGGACAGGGCAAGAATCAGACTTACAGGTTTTTTTCCAAACTTGTTTTTCATATTTCTCCCTCCATTGCTTATACATAAGTATTAATATAGATTGATTATATAATATATAAAGACAAAAAACAACATATTTTTATAATTTATTTATATAATTTAACATTTATTTTTTAATCTTAAATTAATTATAACAGTAAGCTCTACAAGGCCGATACAGCCAAAAAAGTAGTACAGTCTGTTTACTATATTCTGAAAGCCTATCTGTGCAAGGAGAAGGGCGGCTATACCTACAAGGAGGGTACAGATATACCTTTCTTTTGTATTTTTCGGAGAGAGACAGTCAACTGCACTGTAACAGTTACCCATGGCAGTGGTGACAATGGCGGAAAGAAGAAGGATAACGTAGCCTGTTTTTATAAGCTCCATATCCCCACCCATCAGTTTAAGCATTGGCAGTTCCGCATTTAAGGTAATATCAAGGTATTTATACAGTGGCAGGGCAAGGGCAAGACCTATAAGTCCTACGATAATACCCCCTGCAACACCTCCTATAAGGGCATCCCTTATGCCCCTTATCTGTTTTGACAGGGCACACAGGAGGCTGGTTCCGCTGATTATATTGTAGGATACATAGACTATGGCAGAGCCAAAGATATTGTCATCAAGACCCATATCAGGGGCAAAGACCTCTACACTGCCAAAGTACAGCCACAGTCCCACAAGGGCACTGCCTCCTATAAGGAGTGGGCACAGCAGCATATTTACGGCACTAAGGCTTTTTACTCCGCCTCCCACAAGAACAGAGCAGATTACAAACATTATAAGGGTGCCTGTAAGCCTGTTTAGACCCCATAGCTGGTAGAAAAGTGCCCCTGTAGCCGCCAGCATTGAGGAGTAAAGGGCAATAATAAAGCAAAAGCCAAAGGCTTCCATAAGTGCCCCAAGCCTTTTGCCCATTATACATCTGAGAAAGTCCCTGTAGCTTTCAAGTCCGTGAAGGTGCATAAAGTACAGTACCTTAAAGCCTACAAGGGCAAATATACCTCCGCAGGCACCTATCCCAAGTAGACCTGCCCAGCCAAAGCGTACAAAGTACTGCATAAGCTCCTGCCCCGTAGCAAAGCCTGCACCCATAACCGCACCTATATATACCGCCGCTATGGAAAATCCCGTAAAGTATTTTTCACGCATATATCCCCCAAAAGGTCTTTTTAGGAGTATATGCCACCACAGCCCCGCCAATGTTAAAAAAAGAGCCTGTTAGTATTTAAACTAAACAATGATTTGTATTTGTCAAAGGAGGGGTGTCATATACAGTGGAAGGTATACAATACCATTGTCTTCCCTGTAGTCCCCTGTATGCAGAACATAGGGAATATATGTCTGTTCACTGTATTTTTTCATAAATTTTCTCAGGGATGTCAGAGTATAATTTTTTCCTGATTTGACCTCAATGGGTGAAATATTGTGTCGGTTGCTTATTTTGTTTTTTGAAATAAGAAAGTCTATTTCCATTCGAGAGTCCTTGTCAAGACGTGAAGAATTTGAGTAGAAGTACAACTTATGTCCTGCGGCTGTCAGCATTTGTGCCACAATATTCTCTACTATCATACCCTTGTTTACCTCAAGCTTGTCAAAGAGGAGCTTTTTATAAATGTCTTCGCTTACAATGCCCTTCTCATCAAAGGCGTGACTTATGAGAAGACCCGTATCAGCCATATAGCATTTAAGGGTTGTTCTATCCATATTTAGCTTAAGTCCTATACTGGGCTCTGTGGAATTAAAGCAGGTATTAATTATCATGGCATCCTGAAGCCAGAAAAGGGCATCTTCATAGTCACGTAATCGTGCTTCCTTTTTCAAAGAGGAGAGTTTAAACTTCTTTTCATGTTTTTGGAGTTGTGCTGGAATTTCATCAAATATACCTGCTACCTTCATTTCATAGCCCGAGGCATGTTTTGTAATATCTCCACGATATAAGGTAAGAATATCTCTTTTTATTTGGTCTACCTTGTTAAAATCATGGCTTTGAAGATATTCCTCCACAGCCTGGGGCATACCACCTACAATAAGGTATTGTCTGAAAAAGTCCATTGCCTTTCTGTGCATAGCTTGACCCATGGGTTCTTTCCCGGCATAACGGTTTTTTATTATATCCATAAGTGTATCGTTACCTATTGCCCATAAAAATTCCTCAAAATCCATAGGGTACATCTTTATATGTCTTTCCTCAGATGGAATTACAATATCACTGACATTTTTTTTAATGGACATAAGGGAACCTGTTTCCATATAGCTGTACCTTCCGTCTGCCACCAGGTATTTTATTGCGGCACGTGCCCTTGGAAAAAGCTGAACCTCGTCAAAAATTATCAGGGAGTTACCTTTATAAAGCTTTACGTTATAGTAAGCGGATAAATACATAAAAAGGGTGTCAAGGTCATTAAGATAGTTATTAAAAAGTTCCTTTACTTCATTACCTGCTCTGTTAAAGTCAATTATAATATAGCTTTTGTATTCTGTTTTGGCAAATTCCTCTGCAATATAGCTTTTTCCTACACGTCTGGCACCATCTATAAGCAATGCGGTTTTACCGCTGCTGTCATTTTTCCATTTTAAAAGCTCCGTATATATCTTTCGCTTCATCAGATTAATCCTTTCTTAACTTAAATACACATAATCAAGGTTTTTATATGTGTATATTAACACATAATCAAGATTTTTACAATTTATATTTTACACAAAATCAAGATTTTTATTAATTATTTCTTTGCCATAATGTTAATGTTGAATTATGGGGAAAAAGCCTGTATAATTACCTCAGAAAGAGAGAGTGTGACTATGTTTGAGATAATTGACAGACTTGCACAGGAAAGCAATCTTAAGGACGGGGAGTTTATATCCCTCCTTGACTGTAATGATACAAGGGTAAATGAGTACCTTACAAAAACCGCCCGCAGGGTATGTGATGCCAATTATGGCAAAAGGATATTTATAAGGGGACTTATTGAGATTTCAAGCTATTGTAAAAATAACTGCTATTACTGCGGTATCAGAGGGGGCAACAGAAAGGCGGAAAGATATCGTCTTACCAAAGAGGATATACTTTCCTGCTGTGATCATGGTTATGAGCTGGGTTTCCGCACCTTTGTCCTTCAGGGTGGTGAGGACGGATACTATACAGACGAGGTTATATGTGACATTATAAGGGAGATAAAAAGACGTTATCCTGACTGTGCCGTTACCCTTTCCCTGGGAGAGCGGGGAGAGGAAAGTTTTCGTAAAATGTACGAGGCAGGGGCGGACAGATACCTTTTAAGGCACGAAACCGCCAATCCTATACATTATTCAAAGCTTCATCCTAAGGAAATGAGCCTTGACTACCGTAAAAAGTGCCTCTTTGACCTGAAAAAAATCGGTTATCAGACAGGCTGCGGTATAATGGTGGGAAGCCCATTCCAGACCACAGAGAATATTCTGGAGGATATACGTTTTATGCAGGAGCTTAAGCCCCACATGATAGGTATAGGTCCCTTTATCCATCACAGGGATACTCCCTTTGGAGAATATGCCGATGGCAGTGTGGAGCTTACATTAAGACTGCTGTCAATATTAAGGCTGGTATTTCCAAAGGTTCTGCTACCTGCCACAACGGCACTGGGTACCAAGGATCCCTTTGGCAGGGAAAAGGGAATACTTGCAGGGGCAAATGTAGTAATGCCCAACCTGTCCCCTGTGGATACAAGGAAAAAATACAGTTTATATGAAAATAAAATATGTACTGACAGTGAGGCGGCGGAAAATCTTGCAGACCTCAGAAAAAGGATAAATGCAATCGGATATGAAATTGCAATAGACAGGGGTGACAGTCTGTGGACATAAAGGGCAAAAAAAATATATCTATGAAAGACAGGGTGGACAATATATTAAGGCTCCTTGATGAGTTTTATCCCACTGAGGATAAGTGCTACCTTAATTACGAAAATGAGTGGCAGTTATTAATAGCCACCATGTTAAGTGCCCAGTGTACAGACGACAGGGTTAATATGGTAACAAAGGATCTGTTTAAAAAGTACAGGTCAATAGATGCCTTTGCCGATGCTGATCTTAAGGAGCTGGAAAATGACATAAGGTCAACGGGATTTTATCATAATAAGGCAAAAAATATAATTGCCGCCATGGGCAGGTTAAGGGATCATTACGGGTATGTAATGCCCTCTGAGGTGGAGGAGCTTACATCTATGGCGGGAGTGGGAAGAAAAACGGCAAATGTGGTACGCACCCATATTTTCCATATACCAAGCATAGTGGTGGATACACATGTTAAGCGTATAAGCCGTAAGGTGGGCTTTACGGAAAGTGATGACCCTGTTAAGATTGAGTTTGAATTGATGGAGCTTTTTCCTGAAGAACACTGGGGCAGGTACAACACCCAGGTTATTGCACACGGTAGAACCGTATGCAAGGCACGGAAACCGGACTGTGGTATCTGCTGTCTGAGGGAATACTGCAAGTCAGCCCTATAGCCTAAATTTACCGCTGTACAAGACCCCCTACCTTTGGTATAATAGGCTTAGGAAAGGACAGGAGTGTTGGTAAATGAAGAGGTATCGTAATGTTGCCGTTATTAAAAAAAGAATAAACAAGGTAGTGTGTAACGGCTGCGGTAGGGAGATACCCCTCCATAGCGACTACCTTGCCATTGACAAGACATGGGGCTATGGCAGTGAATATGACGGTGAGAGGCATTGCCTTGACCTTTGTTCCGACTGCTATACCCGGTTAATCAAAGGCCTTAAAATCCCGCCGGAGATAAAATGAATTTTTAAAGGGCTTTCTTTAGTTGAAGAAGGCTCTTTTTTCTACAAAAAAAGCACTCCCTGTATTTGGAGTGCCTTTTCATATTTTTAAGCCGCATCTTCAAAATATTCCTTATGCCATATAAGGAACATGTATATTGTCCATATCTTACGGCTGTTATCGCATTTACCTGCCCTGTGGTCATCAAGGTAGGCTATTATCTTATCTGTATTGAAGTATTCCTTAGCTGCATCGCTTTCAAAGGCGGACTTTACTATATTGTAGTACTTGTCCTCCTTAAGCCATACACGTATAGGCACAGGGAAGCCCAGCTTTTTCTTTGAGGCAACGTCCTCGGGAAGGTGTTCCTTGGCTGCCATACGGAATACGTACTTGGTTGCCTGACGGTTTACCCTGTAGTCGCTTGGAATATGGGATGCAACCTCAAATACCTTTTTGTCAAGGAATGGCACCCTTACCTCAAGGGAATTTGCCATACTCATTTTATCCGCCTTAAGGAGGATATCACCTACCATCCACAGGTTAAGGTCTATAAACTGCATACGTGTTACATCGTCAAGACCCTTTGTAAAGTCATAGTAGGGCTTGGTTATTTCCATATGGTTATACTTGCCTGTAGGGTTTTTAAGTATGGACTCCCTTTCCTTTTCGGAGAACATCTTGGCATTTCCGATAAATCTTTCCTCCAGGTCCTGGGATGCCCTTATGATATAGTTTTTACCCTTAAATGAAAAGGGGATTGCCCTTACCATTGCCGCAAGTCCCCTACGTACAAACTTAGGGAAAATGTGCATTATTGCAAGGTCCATAGGCTCTTTATATATATTATATCCCCCGAAGAACTCATCTGCGCCCTCTCCTGAAAGTGCTACCTTAACATACTTGGATGCAAGGCGGCTTACGAAATAAAGGGCTATTGCAGAGGGGTCTGCAAGGGGCTCGTCCATGTGATACTGTACCTTTTTAAGGCTGTCCCAGTATTCATCGGTGGATATTATCTTTGAGTAATTGTCTATGCCCACCTTTTCGGAAAGATTTTGGGCATAGCCTATTTCGTTATATTTTTCGTAGTCAAAGCCTACCGTAAAGGTTTTGTCACCGTTAAAGGTGGCAGCAACATAGCTGGAGTCAACACCGCTTGACAGGAAGGAACCTACCTCAACATCGCTGACCTTGTGTGCCTCCACGGAATCCTGCATAACATCCTCTACTTTTTTGATTGTATCCTGAAGTCCCGCTTCCCGGGGCTTAAATTCAGGCTGGAAGTATCTCTTTGTTGTTACCTTGCCATTTTCGTAGGTAAGGTAATGTCCCGGCATAAGCTTGTACACACCCTTGAAAAAGGTTTCCTCAAGAACAGAGTACTGGAAGGTAAGGTAGTTTTCCAGTGCAACTGGGTTTACTTCCTTTTTAAAGTCAGGGTGTGGAAGAAAGCTCTTTATTTCAGAACCGAAAATAAGGTTACCCTTTACCTGTGCATAGTAGAAGGGCTTTATACCGAAAAAGTCCCTTGCGGCAAAGAGCTTTTTATTTTTAAGGTCGTAGATAACAAAGGCAAACATACCCCTCAGGTCATTAAGCATATCCTCCTTTTTATCCTCATAAAGGTGGATAAGCACCTCCGTATCTGCGTGGGTTTTGAATATATGTCCCTTTTCAATGAGTTTTTCCCTTATTTCCTGGTAGTTATATATCTCTCCGTTAAAGACTATCACAAGGGAACCATCCTCATTGTACATTGGCTGGGTACCGTCGCTAAGGTCAATAATACTCAGTCTGCGAAAGCCAAGGGTGACGTTTTCATCTGAGTGTACACCTGCACTGTCGGGACCCCTGTGTATTATTTTATTCATCATATCATTGATGACTTCCTGTCTGTTATCTATATTTCCTGTAAAGCCGCAAAAGCCGCACATGATAAAGCCTCCTTTAAAAACATAACTTTATTTAACCACAAAACCGTGAAATATTCAATACAAATTTATGGCTTTTGTTAATATCTGCCCCCTTTGGGACATATATTGTATTTGTACAGGCAAAAAATTCGGCAGGTGATAGATATGGAAGATATGATGAAAATAGCGGAGAGCTTTGGTGTAGCTCCACTCTGGGTATATAAAACCAAGTATTATTATACCGTAAGATGTCAGAGGGGCGAGCTGCGACTGATACCTACCCTTTTATCGGAGGAAAAACTAAAGGAGCTGTACAGGATAAAGGAGGCACTTTTCAGAGGCGGTCTGAAGGCCTGTGACAGGTTTATACTTTCACCTTCAGGGGATATATCCGCAGAGGGTGAGGAGGGTCGCTACATAATGACAGAGGCAGTCAGGGGCAGAAGCCTTGAGCTGGAAAATGCCTCTGCCGTAAGACAGGTATTTACCACTCTGGGTGCCATTCACGGTATATTAAGGGGTATGGAATGCGAAAGGGCGGATATACTTTCAGACTACAAAAAGGGTGCCTCCAGACTGAAGGGAATCAAAAAACAGCTGGGCTGTTCAAAGCGTCTTAATGACTTTGATCTGGACTTTATAAAAAACTATATTGATTTTTACGAGCCTGCAAAGTCTGCCATAGACAATCTTGAGGGTCTTTCCTTCAGTGTAACCTGTCCTGTCCACGGGGCTGTGAAGGAGGATAATATTCTGGTTGGGAAAAATGTTATATTTACCGACTGGGAAATGTTCCGTCCCGGGCATTTTATGGAGGATGTGGCACAGCTTACTGGAAGGTACATCCGTAAGTATGCCTTTAAAAACAAAGACTTTCTTTCCCTTGATGAAATACTTTCCTGTTACAGCCTTAAAAATCCTCTAAGTGACAGGGATATTGCCATACTTTATGCCCTCCTTATGTATCCAAAGCGGTTTATTGCCCTGTGTACAAAGCATTATTCGGGACCCCACAGGTTTGCTCCCGGAGGGGTCAGGAATAAGTTCAGGGAGTGCATTGAGCAAAGGGATTTTGTTATGGATTATGTGGGTGTAAAGTAAGATGCTGTTATTCTGCCCCGGTATATGGTATAATTATACCGAGGTGATTTTATGAAATGGTCACAGTTGTTGTGCCCCATACGTGCAAGGGGCGTTCACAGGGTCAATCCAAATGACCTGAGAAGTGAATTTCAAAAGGACTATCACAGAATAATAGGCAGTGCCTCATTCAGGCGTTTGCAGGATAAAACACAGGTATTTCCCTTAGATAAAAGTGACTTTGTCCGTACAAGGCTGACACACTCCCTGGAGGTGTCCTCCTTTGCAAAGTCCCTGGGACAGACCGTATTTGAAGGGATAATCCGTCGTGAGCTGGACAGTGAGGTTACTCCAAAGGTTAAGGAGGATGTATGCAGTATCCTTGAGTGTGCAGGACTTATACACGATATAGGCAATCCACCATTTGGGCATTTCGGTGAGGATGCCATAAGGGACTGGTACAGAAAAAATCTGCCCCTCCTTAAGTATAGGGGAAAGCCTGTAGGTGAGCTTTTTACAGAGCAGATGAAGGAGGACTTTTATTCCTTTGAGGGTAATGCACAGGCATTAAGACTTCTCTCAAAGCTCCACTTTCTTGTGGATGAAAACGGTATGAACCTGACCTTTGCCCTCCTTAACACCATAGTTAAGTACCCTGTATCCTCTAGGGGGATAAATAAAAAAAGCGGGAATATAAAGGATAAAAAGATGGGGTACTTCCATTCCGAGGAGGAGCTTTTCAGACGGATAGAGGAGGCAACGGGGGCAAAGGGCTGCCGTTATCCCCTTACATATATACTGGAGGCTGCCGACGACATAGCCTATAAAACCGCTGATATTGAGGATGCCTGCAAAAAGGGCATAATAAGCTATCATGAGCTATTAAGGGAGCTTAAGGGTGAAAGATATACCTCAATGCTTACAGATGAACAAAGCAGGAGTACTTACAATAATGCACTGGAAAGGCTTGAAAGATATTACAGCCGTGCAGAGGGTCTTGCTTCTCCCGGTGCAAATGCCGTACAAAACTGGGCTGTATATGTCCAGATAGTTCTTCTGGAAAGTGCAGGCAATGCCTTTATTGACAATTACAATGAGATTATGGAGGGCAGTTTCAGAAGTGAGCTTCTTGAGGTATCTCCCGGCAGGGTTCTTGCCTTTGCCTTAAGCGACATTGCCTACAGATATGTATTTTCATCAAAGGGAATACTTAAGATGGAAATAAGCGAGGGGAATATGATTAACTCCCTTCTGGACAGGTTTGTGCCTGCTGCCATTGAATACGATACGGACTATAGCTCAAATATAGTCAACAAAAAGCTGATGGCTATAGTATCCGATAATTATAAGTATATTTACAGGGTATATTCAAAGGACTGTACTGATGAGGAAAAACTTTACCTGCGGCTTATGCTGGTAAATGACTTTATATGCGGTATGACTGACAGCTATGCAAAAAATCTGTATATGGAATTGAACGGAAATATATAAAAGTAAAGGGGAGGCATTTTTTCGGTGCCTCCCCTTTGTTTACGGATAAAGTTACAGCTTATTTACTCAGCTCCTCCATTTTATCCAGAAGTCCCTCAAAGACCTTAAGGGCGTCTTCAACAGGCTTAGGAGATGTCATATCCACACCGGCATCCTTAAGGAGGTCAATTGAGTACTTTGAGGAGCCTCCCTTAAGGAAGTCAAGGTACTTCTGAGCACCGTTGTTATTTAATATGTTCTGGGAAAGGGCGATTGCAGCGGAGTAGCCTGTGGCATACTGGTATACGTAGTAGGCTGTATAGAAATGGGGTATCCTTGCCCACTCCCAGGCTATTTCTCTGTCATATACAAGGGCATCTCCGAAGTACTTTTTGTTAAGCTCAAGGTAAAGGTCACTGAGATTGTCAAAGGTAAGTGCTCCTCCCTCCTCAACTATCCTGTGTGCCTCCAGATCAAACTCCGCAAACATGGTCTGGCGGAAAAGAGTGCCCCTGAACTGTTCCATAAAGTAGTTAATAAGGTATGCCCTGAAGGTGTCATCCTCTGTGGTATTAAGGAGGTGTTCCATAAGCAGGGCTTCGTTTACCGTTGATGCTACCTCTGCCACAAAGATGGTATAGTCCCCGTATACAAAGGGCTGGTTGCTCCATGTGTAGTGGCTGTGCATGGCATGACCCATTTCATGGGCAAGGGTAAACATGGAGTCAACTGTATTGTTATAGTTAAGGGAAACAAAGGGATGACAGCCATAAGCTCCCCAGGAGTAGGCACCGCTGCGTTTACCCTCATTTTCATATATATCCACCCAGCCCTCATTATTAAGGGCAGAGGTAAGGGTATTGACATAGTCCTTACCAAGGGGTGATACCGCCTTAAGTACCTCTGCCTTTGCCTCATCGTAGGTCTTTGAGGTATCCACGGCAGGCACTATAGGGGTGTAAAGGTCATAAAAGTGCAGCTCATCAAGCCCCAGCATTTTTTTACGCAGCTTTGCATAGCGGTGGAGAAGGGGCAGATGCTTATTGACAGTGGCAATAAGGTTGGTATACACCTCTGTAGGGATATTTCCTGCCGACAGCATACTTTCAAGGGCAGTAGGGTACTTCCTTACCCTTGCAAAGGCAATATCCTTCTTTACGGAGGCGGAGTATATGGCTCCCAGGGTGTTCTTTTGCTTAAAATATGTGTTGTAATAGGTGTCAAAGGCGGACTTTCTTAAAACTCTGTCCCTGTTTTCCAGACAGGTAATGTAGGTGCCGTGGCTTAAGGGGTGCTTTTCTCCCTTACTGTCTGTAATATCGGGAAAGGTCATATCCGCATTGTCAAGCATATAGTAGATATTGGAGGGGGCATTGCCTATTTCATAGAAGTTAGCCAGAAGTTCCTCCTTATCCCTTGTAAGTATGTGCTCCCTTGTCCTTAATATATCCTCTATATAGTGTCTGTAAAGGGAAAGGGGTTCCTGATTAAGGGCGGCTTTAAGCTCATCCTCATCAAGGGCAAGTATTCCCGGCTCAAGGAAGGCGGTTCCTGAGGAAAAGAGGGTAATAAGTCCCTCTGACCTGTCTGCCATTGCCTGATAAAGGGTGTTGGTGCTATCCTCATTGGAGCGGAGACCTGCATATACATAAAGATAGTCAACCCTCCTTAATATATCGTCCCTTTGTGAGAGTATTTCGTATAATGTGCTGATGTTCAATCTGTCAGCCTGTGTCTTAAAGGCATCTATATCAGAGGATACCTCCTTGAATTCCTTTTCCCATTTTTCATCGGAGGAGAACATATCTCCTATTTTCCATTTATATTCATCCTTTATTTCGATTCTTTTTTTCATAATATCTCCTTTCCATTCAAAAAAAATTAAAAATAATCATTGCCATATTGCACATACCATAGTATAATTATAATAGAATTTTGTAAAAAATAAACAATAATTTTATTTAAAATCTATTTTGATTAATAGGAGGTATTTTTATGAGTCTTAAGGTTTTAGTTGTAGCCTCCGAGGTTTCTCCTTACGCAAAAAGCGGTGGACTTGGTGATGTTACAGGCTCACTGCCAAAGGCACTTAAGGCCAGGGGGGTCGATGTAAGGGTAGTTTTTCCAAAATACCGCACCATTAAGGAAAATTTACTGACAAGCTGTGAGTATCTTTCCTCATTCAACGTAACTCTGGACTGGCGTGTCCAGAAGGCTGATATATATACCATCAAGTCGGCGGAAGTGCCTACATATATGATAGGCAACGACTATTACTTCGGCAGAGGCGGCTTCTATGGCTATGGTGACGACAATGAAAGATTTGCCTTCTTCTGTAAGGCCTCCATTGAGTTCCTTGACTATGTGGACTTTGTGCCTGATGTTATTCACTGCAACGACTGGCAGACAGGCCCTATCAGCATATATGTAAAGGATATGTATTCAAAACTTAAGATTTTTTCAAATATAAAGACCCTTTATACCATTCATAATATTCAGTATCAGGGTATATTTACAAGGGATACCCTCCGTATGATGGATCTTAATGACGGCTATTTTGTAAATGACAAGATGGAGTTTTACAATATGGTCAACTTTATGAAGGCAGGCCTGCTCTATTCGGATATGATAACTACCGTCAGTGAAACCTATGCAAAGGAGATACAGACTGCCCAGTATGCTTACGGTCTTGAGGGTGTCCTCCAGTGCCGCAGTCAGTATCTGAGGGGTATAGTAAACGGTATTGATTATTCCGTTAATAACCCTGCAACTTCAACCAAGATTTATAAAAACTATGATGTAAACAGTCTTGAGGATAAGGTACTGAACAAGACTGGGCTTCAGGCTGAGCTGGGGCTTCCCGTACGTGAGGATGTGCCTGTCCTTGCCATTATTTCAAGGCTTGTGGATCAGAAGGGTATTAATCTTGTGCTTCAGGCAGCAAATGAGCTTCTCTACAAGGATGTTCAGCTGGTTGTCCTTGGTACCGGTGACAGTCACTATGAGAATATATTCAAGGACCTCAGCTATCGTTATCCTGATAAGGTAAGTGCTAATATCCTCTTTGACGATACACTTGCACAGAAGATATATGCAGGTGCGGATATATTCCTTATGCCTAGTCTCTTTGAGCCATGCGGTCTGGGTCAGCTTTTTGCCATGAGCTATGGTACTATACCTGTGGCAAGGGCAACAGGTGGTATTATTGATACTGTTAAGTGCTTTGACCCTGAAACCAATGAGGGTACAGGTATCCTGTTCAATGACTATGACTGCGGCGGACTTATGTGGGGCATAAATGAGGCGCTTAATGTGTACTATGATAAGGAAAAATGGCATACCCTTATGAAAAATGCCATATCCGAGAGATTTTCATGGGACAGGAGTGCAGAAAAATATATTGAACTGTATAAGGAAATCTGCGGCATGAATTAATAATATAAATAAAAACAAGGGGTATCAATACGATACCCCTTCAGACTGTCAATAAACCTATTAAACGTTTGCTTTTTTGAATTAAATCAATATAAAGCCTGCATTTTTAAGTAACTTAAAGCGTCGCAAACTTTAATTATGAGCCGAAAGAGAGCAATTCGGGCGGTGAAACCGACTTTTTATCGTAGATAAAAAGCTCTGATCCGCAGGACGGGCTTTGCCCGTTCGAGGGTATAGTGAGAGTTTCTCAAGGGGATTAACCCCCTTGAGGAACGGTTCACTACTTTCTATGGTGGGTACGTCAGTACCCCTACTGCAAGAAATGGTTGCACCGCAAAGATAGATGCGGACATACCAAAGGTATGGCTTTCAGCTTTTGCTGAAAGTGCTGACAAGCATTTCTTGCAAGCGTGTCGACTTTTCGACACGCTGAAGGGGTATCAATGCGATACCCCTTAATGTTTGCAGTCGGTATATATTTAATTTTTAAGGTCATTTTCAATTTCTTTTCTGCATGGTATTTTATTCCTTTTACCGAATATCCAATATGTAATCATTGCACAGGCTGCTATCATACCTGAAAACATAATTACATTTTCTGCCCTTTGGGAAACGGATAATGACTGTATATTTCTGCCGCCATTTTCGTTTTTGCCACCTTTTTCGTTTCTGCCGCCATTTTGATTTTTCGGATTGTTATTATTTTTAAACTCGGACTGTCCGGAAAAGCTTTGGTTCCTATCCTGCTGCAATACAGATGTAACAGGGATTGAAAGCCAGCGTCCTATATCGGAATTAACTGCTCCGAACCCTCCCGCACAAAGTGCAGCAACAGTTATAATTACGGCAATTTTAAGGGGCATAGAACTGCGGCATATATGGAGGCCTATATGTATTCCCAATAATATAACAGAGGCTCCTCCCGCAAACATATGGGAAAGCTTGAAAAAGGAATTACTTGTTGTTATCCCCGTAAAAATAGTGTGGGATATTAAAACACCGCTTAAACCAAGCCAGAGAAAACATATAAGTAAAAGAATATCTACAATTAAGCCTGTTTTCAGTCCAATGGGAATTTTTATAAAATTTTTACACATGGCACTTACCATTTTAATATTTATACATATATGTACAAATATGATCCCAACTAAAACAAGCCCCGCAATTTCATGATATTTCATACCAAAAAATTGCTTGTTGAAAAGTGTAAGTGTCATTAACAGCATAATTATATCCAATAAAATCTTGTATTTTCTTTTCATAATGCCACTCCTTATTAATTATTCAGGGGGAGTCCCTATATATCAGATAAATAAATTCTACTTCATAAACATTAAAACTTTCCATTGTTTAAATTAAAATTAAATTAAAATACATCTTCCCCGAAAGAGTGGTTCTTGCCTTTTATTGTCTGGCTGTAAAAAATGGGACAGTGACCAATATCACTGCCCTGGTTATAGACTGTATTTAAAGGGTGGCATTTTTGCCCATGTCATTTTTTCATATCCCTGAGATATTTTGCAAGCTTATCAGCCTCTCCTACCTTAACATTGTTTTTATTCAGTATAACCCCTTCTTTAAGGGAGCCTACCTTAATATAGTTTTCCCTTTCCATTACATAGTCAAACTTATCGGCAGGCAGTTCCCTTGTGCCTATATTTGTGGCAATTACAAGCCTGTCCTCCAGAACGGTTACCTTAAGGTCTTTGATTTTTGACAGGCAGTTCCATATAATACCTCCCACAACGGGTATAAGTGCCCATATCAGCATCAGAACAAACAGGATTATGGTCTTTCTTCCGTCCCCCTCCACATTCTGTCCCGTGCTTATCATATAATAGTTGTAGCATATTACCAAACCTGCCACAAGGAGAAAGAGAAAGTATGCCTTTCCCATAAGCACCCTTATTATTTCGGTACGCTCTCTCCTGTCAATTTTTCCTTCAATAACAAATTTTTCTTCCATATCAGTTTTTCTCCAGTTCAAAATATATTTGGCACAACAGTCCCTGTTCACCTGTTATAGTGGCATAGCGGTACTTATCCTGACTTATAAGACGGATATTGACCTCCTCACCCATAACGCACTGCTTGAGATAGGATATTTTAAGCCTTGATATACGGCTTCTCTCATATTCCTCCTCAGTAAGCATATCAGTTACCCATGTAAGGTAGCTTATGTTGTTGGCATGGCGGTTGGTATCTGTATCATGCCTTGCAACCCTGAGGGTGGTAACTGCTTCTTCAACACCCTCAAGGGGAGTTATCTTAAAGTCCGTTTCAATGGGCAGAGGTTTAAGTTCGCCGTATTTTGCCTGCATATCCGCCTCCACCCTTACAGGCTTCAGCTTAAGCCTATCGGTAAATACCCATCTGGAGGATGCCTTAAGTACTTCCTCACCTGCGGAGTTATGGCATATAAAGCCCCTGTGTGCCATTATCCCCTTAAACATGGCAGGAAAGGTTTCAACTGTCAGTTTATCAGCCCATTTTACAGGCTTTAAAAAGGCTATGTCCCAGTCACGGATTACCCAGCCCCGCTTTGTCTGATAAAACCAGTCCATGGTGAGCCCTGCATACTCAGAGTGGAGTATGGCAGCTTCCTGTAAATACAGCATCAGCTTGGAGGCAGGTGCCGTATAGTCAAACTTAAGTCCGTGGTAGTCTATATTAAAATCAACTTTGATCATCCTATCTCCTCCTGTCAGAAGAATTATAACATATTATACGAGGTAAAAAAACAAAAATCTCTCCCCTGTAATATTTTTTATAATCAACTTAAGGGTATGGTAAGGTTTAATTATTAATGGTATTGACAAGTCTGTTTTTTAGGCATAAAATAAATTTATTATATGAAAGTCGAGGTAGGATAAATGCCAAGAACACATAGCTCACATCAGCAGATAGATGACACGGATTACAAGATAATTGACCTGCTGCGGACAAATGCCCGCATATCGGTGAAGGAGATAGCCGACACGGTTTTTCTCTCACCTACCGCCATTTCTTCACGTATAGACAAGCTGGAAAGGGACGGTATAATATCTGGCTATCATGCCCATATAAGTCCCTCTGCTCTGGGATATAATATAAAGGCATTTATTAACCTTGAGGTTGAGCCTAATCAGAAGCAGGAGTTTTATCCATACATAGAAAGCTGCTGTAATGTGGTGGAGTGTAACTGTGTAACAGGTGACTTTTCCATGCTTATTGAGGTGGTTTTCAAGGACACCTCCGCATTGGATAAATTTATAGGTGAGCTTCAGCATTTCGGTAAGACAAAAACCCAGATAGTCTTTTCCACCAGCGTGGAACACAGGGACTTTTTCTACAAAATCAGGGAATGATATATTTGTCTGATTCGGCTTTGTCTTAATAAATTTTTTCGGAAATTTTTTATAAAAGGGCTTGTAATTTATTTGTAACAATAGTATAATAATGACAAGAGAAGTAGCTTAGGATCTTCGGATTCTGCTGACAAAGCTAATTAATTATCTTTTCTTTTATCTTTTTCCTTTTTTTTCTTGGTTGACCCAAGGCATATATGAAGGGACATCGCAAAGGCGGTGTCCCTTTTTTTGTG
>CASFCZ010000020.1 GCA_949293325.1 uncultured Eubacteriales bacterium
CATGCTTTGAACCTACAATAGACTATGTTGTGCTTAAGTTCCCACGCTGGCCATTTGATAAGTTCTTTGGCGCAAAGAGAACCCTTGGTACAAAGATGATGGCTACCGGTGAGGTTATGAGTATCGGTAAGAGCTTTGAGGCAGCACTTTTAAAGGGTGTACGTTCCCTTGAAATAGGTCAGTACGGACTTGAAAGAAAGTCTTCTTCAGCAAGGAGTCTTGATGAGCTTAAAAAGAGAGTTCAGGTGCCTGATGACGAGCGCCTTTTCGACCTTGCAGAAATGTTAAGGCGTGACTACAGGGTGGAAAAGGTATGCCAGATAACAGGCATGGATCCATTCTTTGTTAATAAAATCAATAACATCGTTCAGCTTGAGGAAGAACTTAAGACAATGAAGCTTGAGGACTTCAATGAGGAAAATCTCCGTTACTTTAAGGAAAAGGGCTTCTCAGACAAGGCTATATCACGCTTTGTGGGATGTACACCACCTGATATTTACAAACTCAGACAGCAGTTTAATATCTTCCCTGTTTATAAGATGGTTGATACCTGTGCAGGTGAGTTTGAGGCGGTTACTCCTTATTACTACTCAAGTTACGATATGGAGGACGAATCCGTTATCTCTGACAGGAAAAAGGTTATGGTTATAGGTTCAGGCCCTATAAGAATCGGTCAGGGTATTGAGTTTGACTACTGCTCGGTACATTCCATTATGTCCCTTAAAAAGGCAGGTATCCAGACTATTATTGTAAACAACAACCCAGAAACTGTAAGTACTGACTTTGATACAGCTGACAAGCTTTATTTTGAGCCACTTACAGAGGAGGATGTACTCAATATTGTTGAAAAAGAACGTCCTGACGGTGTTATCCTTCAGTTTGGCGGACAGACTGCAATAAAACTTGCAAACTTCTTTGATGAAATGAATATACCTATCTATGGTACAAAGCCAGAGCAGATTGATGCTGCCGAGGATAGGGAAAAGTTTGATGAAATCCTTGAAAAGCTTAATATCAAGCGTCCTAAGGGTCATGGCGTATGGAGCGTAAATGAGGGTATAGATGTGGCTGAAAAGCTTGGTTTTCCTGTGCTTGTACGCCCCAGCTATGTGCTTGGTGGTCAGGGTATGGAAATTACCTACAACAAGGAGGAACTTGTTAAGTACCTTGCCGAGGCATTTGAAAAAGACAGCAAAAATCCTGTACTTATCGATCGCTACTTAAGCGGACGTGAAATAGAGGTTGATGCTATCTGTGACGGTACGGATGTATACATTCCGGGTATTATGGAGCACCTTGAAAGAGCAGGTATCCATTCAGGTGATAGTATTTCCATCTATCCTCCACAGCATATCAGTGATGAAATCAAGGCACAGATTATGGATGAAACCAAGAAGATTGCCGTTGAGCTTAAGGTAATAGGTATGATTAACATTCAGTTTATTGATTACAACGGGGAGCTTAACATTATCGAGGTTAATCCACGTTCCTCAAGAACAGTGCCTTATATCACAAAGGTAACGGGAGTACCTGTTATAGATATAGCTACAAGGGTAATGCTTGGCGAAAAGCTTGCTGATATGGGCTATGGCACAGGTATTTGTGATATACCTAAGGTTGTGGCTGTAAAGGTACCTGTATTCTCTACTGAAAAATTGCCACAGGTTGAGGTTAGCCTTGGACCTGAAATGCGTTCTACAGGTGAGGTTCTGGGTGTTGGCTACAATCTCCAGAATGCACTTTACAAGGGATTTCTGGCTGCTGGTATGACTCTTCCTAAGCCAGGTAGTACAATAATTGCAACCGTAAGAAGTAAGGACCACGAGGAATTTGTAGGCCTTGCAAAGAGACTTGAAAAGCTGGGCTGCCGCTTTTTAGCTACAAGTGGTACTGCTAAGGCTATTGCCGATGCCGGCCTTGAAGTTAAGACAGTTAAAAAGATCAGCGAGGGTGTACCTAATATTATTGATACTATCCGCAGTGGTGTAGTTGATTTAATAGTTGATATTCCTAAAAAGGCTAATAATAAACACTCTGATGGCTTTAAGATCAGACGTACAGCAGTTGAAAGCTCTGTTACCCTTATTACTTCAATGGATACCTTTAGGGCAATGGTTGATGTAATGGAAAAACATATTGATGAAAGTAAGCTTGATATCTTTGATATTAACAGGGATATGAGATAAATAAAAATATCCGCCTTACCTGAATGGTAATGGCGGATATTTTTTTACTGAATATATCATTCAATAAAAAATCCCTCTGTTAAGACAGCGGCTTTGCCTTGCCTTTTCAGTAGGGATAATAATTTATGACTGTTTGTTAAGATGAAGTTTAATCTTTTCAAAGGTTTCCTGACTTATAATATGTTCAATACGGCAGGCATCAGCCTCTGCTATATGTAAATCTACCCCCAGTACCTCGGAGAGATAACGGGTTATGGTAACATGCCTTTCATATACCGCAGATGCCTTTTCCATACCCTTATCTGTAAGACAGATATTACCGTTTGATTCTATGGTTATATAGCCGTCGGTTTTTAATATGCCCATTGCACGGCTGACACTGGGTTTGGAAAATCCAAGTTCTGTTGCAACGTCTATGGAGCGTACATAGCCAAGTCTTTTTTTCAGTACCAATATAGTTTCAAGATAATTTTCACCGGATTCTTGTAATTTCATATTTGACAGCTCCTGTTCATAGTTATAAAATAAGAAAAGCCAATACTGATAATAATAAATATCTGACCTTTAAAAGGATTATTCTTGATTATATCATAGGTGTTATTAACTTTCAAGCTGAAAGGAGGACTTTTAATGTCAACAGCTGTGGTTTTGCTGGTGGTAGCGGCAATGATAGTACTGTCAGTAAGAAGGTATCTGAAAATGAGAAAGGAAGGCTGTAGTGGTTGTGGCAGCTGTCCCTACAGTAAAAACTGTAATAAGAAAAAATAAGAAATAAATTTCGAATTTTACTTGAAATTCAAAAAAAAGTTTGATATACTGTTATAAGATAAGTTATCAGGAGGTGTTGCTATGGAGGATATAAGGCTTAAGGTGCTGGATATGCTTAAGAAAAGGGGATTAACGGTGGCATCGGCAGAAAGCTGTACAGGAGGTCTTATTGCTTCTGCCTTTGTGGATATGCCAGGAGCATCTGAGGTCTTTAAGGCAGGACTTGTTACCTATATGGAGCAGATGAAGGTACAGCTTCTTAATGTTAGGAGAGATACACTTATTAAGCATACGGCAGTAAGTTCACAGACTGCTGAGGAAATGTGTGTAAACACGGCAAAGATATGTGGGGCCGATATAGGCATCTCCTCAACAGGATATGCAGGTCCCGGAGGCGGTACGGATACAGAGCCTGCCGGAACAGTATATATTGGCATATATATTTTCGGAAGTGTTCATATAAAGCGTTTAAGCCTTCATGGCAGCCGAAATGAGGTAAGAAGTAAGGCGGTAGCAGAAGTATTTGACTTACTCTATAAGCTCCTTACAGAGTAACTGATAAATAAGGTTTATATATATAATAAATTTACGGAGGATAGATAAATGGCAGGAAGTACAGCAAAAAATTCCGCAGTGGACAATATGGCAGATGGAAAGGCACAGGCCCTTAAGGCTGCCCTTACACAAATAGAAAAAAGCTTTGGAAAGGGCGCAATCATGAAGCTTGGTGATGAAGCAACAGATCATTCCGTTGAAACAGTGCCTACAGGTTCCCTTTCCCTTGACATTGCTCTTGGCGTAGGTGGTGTTCCTAAGGGCAGGATAATCGAGATATATGGACCAGAGAGCAGTGGTAAGACAACCGTTGCACTGCACATAGTTGCAGAGGTGCAGAAACTTGGGGGTATAGCAGGTTTTGTAGATGCGGAGCATGCCCTTGATCCTGTATATGCCAAAAATCTAGGGGTTAATATTGATGAGCTTTATGTATCTCAGCCTGACGATGGTGAACAGGCACTTGAAATTACAGAAACAATGGTGCGTTCGGGAGCAATTGACGTTATTATTGTCGATTCTGTTGCTGCCCTTGTACCAAAGGCAGAAATCGAGGGCGAAATGGGCGATACCCATGTAGGTCTTCAGGCAAGGCTCATGAGCCAGGCTTTAAGAAAGCTTACAGGTGTTACAGCTAAAAGTAAGTGTATTGTTATATTTATAAATCAGCTCAGGGAAAAGATAGGTATAGCCTATGGCAATCCTGAAACTACCACAGGTGGTCGTGCCCTGAAATTTTATTCCAGCATACGTATTGAAATAAGAAAGAGCGATGCAATTAAAAACGGTACTGAAATAATCGGTAACAGGACTAAGGCAAAGGTCGTAAAAAATAAGGTGGCACCTCCATTCAAAACTGCTGAGTTTGACATTATGTATGGCAAGGGTATAAGTCATGTAGGTGATGTACTGGACCTTGCCGTTGAGCTTGATATAGTTCAGAAGGGCGGCGCATGGTATAGCTATAACGGTGAAAGACTTGGTCAGGGCAGAGAAAATGCTAAAAAGTTCTTTGAGGAAAATCCGGATATCTGTATCCATATTGAAAATGAAATAAGAAAGCACTATGATCTTCCCCTTATTGCAGATGGCAAGGAAGGAAAGAAGGATGAAAAATCAGCAGATGGCAAAACTGCCGATAAGGGTAATCCAGCTACATAAAATCTTTGATTTTCTATGAAAAATGCTTGACTTGCTCTGTCCACTTGTGTATAATATAACTGTTGTCGGTTTATAGGTATGTTCGTTACATATCCCCAAACCCCTCTAAGATAAGCCGACAGGTTACTTTTTATATTTGATGAATTTATCGGGAGGACAAAAAATTGGCTAATATTAAGTCTGCTAAGAAGAGAATTTTAGTTATTAACAAGAAGACTATGAGAAATAAGATGATCAGGTCTTCTGTAAAGACAGCTATGAAGAAGGTAGTTATTGCTTGTCAGGCAGGTGACAAGGCTCAGGCACAGGCTGCTCTTGTTGCTGCTACAAAGGCTATTGATATGGCTTGCTCTAAGGGTGTATACCACAAGAATAACGCTTCTCGCAAGAAGTCAAGACTTGCTAAGCTTGTTAATAAGGTAGCTTAATTTAAAAATAATTATATAAGGCGTCGGGTTTTGTGTTTCAGTGCAGGATCCGACGCCTTTTTGTGTAAAAATACTAAAGAAAAAATTAATTAGCTTTTTATATTAATATATGTTATAATTTATTAGACGGCAATGTTGCTGTAGTTTAGCCCATTGTTGGGCTTTTGGTTTAATGTTTGATAAAAGGAGATTATTATGGGTATAAAGATTTGCTTTGTCTCATTGGGCTGTGATAAAAATCTTATTGACAGTGAGATTATGCTGGGTCTTATAGATAAAGAGGGTTACATCATTACAGATGACTGTAACGAGGCTGATATAATTATTATAAATAGCTGCGGTTTTATTATGGAGGCTAATCAGGAGGCTATAGACAGGGTACTTGAGGCTGCTGACTGTAAGGTAACAGGAAGATGCCGGGGAATAATTGTAACGGGATGTATGGCACAGCGTTACAAGGACGAAATTTTTGAGTCATTGCCTGAGGTGGATGCTGTCGTAGGTACAACGGAGTTTGCAAACATTGCCTCAGTTATTAAACGTCTTACCGATGGGGAAAGACACTTCGGTCTGATAGGTGACAGGGATAAGGCCCTTGATGAGGAAATCAGCTATGGACGTATTATTACCACAATGGGCGGCTTTGGCTATCTTAAAATAGCAGAAGGCTGTGACAGTAAGTGTACTTACTGCACCATTCCAAGCCTCAGGGGCAGATATCGTTCCAGAAGACTGGAAAGCCTTGTAAAAGAGGCTGAAATAATGGCTCAAAAGGGTGTAACTGAGTTAATATTGATTGCACAGGATACTTCTCTTTACGGAAAGGATTTATATGGTGAGCAAAGACTTCATGTACTTCTCAGAGAGCTTAGTAAGATAGATGGTATCAAATGGATACGTATGCTTTATTGCTATCCAGAACATATTTATCCTGAACTTGTAAATGAAATGGCGTCAAATCCAAAGGTACTCCATTATGTGGATATGCCTATTCAGCATTCAGAGGACAGAATACTTAAGATGATGGGCAGGAAAAGCACACGTAATGAGCTTAAGGCGGTAATATCCGATCTCAGAGCTGCAATGCCTGATATATGTATAAGGACTACCCTTATTGTAGGATTTCCGGGAGAAACACAGGAGGATTTTGATGGTCTTTGTTCCTTTATACAGGAGGTGGGCTTTGACAGGCTGGGTGTATTTACTTACTCAAGGGAGGAAGGAACCCCTGCATATAAACTGCCTGACCAGAGAGATGAGGATGTAAAGCAGGAACGCAAGGATATTATAATGGAGATACAAAAGAGTGTTTCTGCCAGGATATGTGAAGGCTTCATAGGTAAGAGACTTGAGGTCATAGTGGAAGGTAAACTTGAGGGTGAGGACAATGTCTATTGTGGCAGGAGCTACAGGGACTGTTATGAAATAGATGGCTTTGTTTTCTTCGAAAGTGAGGATGAACTTATAGCAGGTGACTATTATAATATTGATATAACTGCTGCAAGTGATTATGACCTTGTGGGGAAAATAGCTGATTAAGGAGATGTTGATATGAATTTACCTAACAAGCTTACCCTTCTTAGGGTAATAATGATACCTGTATTTTTGATAGTTTTTCTTTGCCCGCTGGGAATTGACAGACAGGTGGCACGTTATATAGCAGCGGCTATTTTCTGCCTTGCTTCTGCTACAGATGCCCTGGACGGATATATAGCACGTAAATATAATCTTGTAACAAACTTCGGCAAGTTTATGGATCCCCTTGCAGATAAGCTCCTTGTATGCTCTGCAATGATAGCCCTTATAGGTGCAGGTGATGCTCATGTTCCTCTGCCCGGCTGGGTAGTTATTATTATAATAGCAAGGGAATTTATTATTACAGGCTTCAGAACCATTGCAGTTGAGCAGAGTATTGTTATAGCTGCAAGCAAGTGGGGCAAGCTTAAGACTATAAGCCAGATGATAATGCTTATACTGCTGCTTATTAATATAGACAATACAGCAGTTTCCTATGTATCTATGGCATTGATTGTACTTTCTGTAATTCTGACAGTTATATCTGCTGTGGATTATATAGTGAAAAACAGGGCAGTGCTTAAGGAATAAGCCTGTTTTGAAAGGTGTGTTGTTTTATGGGTTTAAAAAAGTTTTTTTGTGTTGCACTTATTACGGTTTTTTCGGTGTCCTCAGGTGTGGGGGTACGTGCAGATACACTTTTTGACGGGGTCAGTGATGGTGATCGGGCTGAAGTGGCAAAGGAATACCTTGCTGAAATAATAGAATATATCGAGGATTATTACATAGGCAGCGATATATCAACGGAGGAACTGGTAGAAGCCGCCATAGAGGGTATGGCACATTCCCTTGATGAATACAGTGAGTATTACACTGTTGAGGAATATAATAATATAATGAAAAGTATAGCAGGTACTGTATATGAAATGGGTATTGATTTTGAAATTGATGAGGAAGGATACCCTGAAATCACAGGTCTGCATGAAGGCTCCGCCGCAAGTGAAAGCGGATTGAGGATAGGTGATACCATTATAGAGGTAAATGGCGTCAGTACACAGGGTAAGGGCGTCGCTGAAGTGGAAAATATGATAACAAGGACAAGCCTTGAGGTGCTTGATGTAAAGATAATTCACCGTGATGATGAAAGGGATATAAACGTTACTCTTAAGCCTGTTGAGAATAATACAGTGCTGGTAGAGGATGTAGGTAAACACATTGACTTAAACGAGGAATATGACAATTCCAAGGTGGGCTATATCAAAATTAAGCAGATAGCTGATAATACCGACGATGAAATGCGTCAGGCCATCTCAAGACTTAAAAGGGAAGGCAAAACAAAGCTTATACTGGATCTCAGAGGTAATACCGGGGGATATGTTGACCAGGCAATAGGTATTTGCAGACAGCTTGTTCCTGCAGGAAGAATTATATTCACCAGGGATAAATCCGGCAATATAACGGAGTATACCTCATATCTCACACAAGAGCCCTTTAGTAAAATAGCTGTACTTGTTGATAATATGACTGCTTCTGCATCTGAAATAATTGCCTCTGCTATACAGGATAGCGGTGCAGGTATAGTTGTAGGCAAGACTACCTATGGCAAGGGTGTAATGCAGTCAGTTGTTGAACTGTCCGGATATGGCTATCTTAAGATGACGGATTCAGAGTATTTCTCTCGTACAGGTAAAAAAATCAACGGTATCGGGGTTGTACCTGATATTGAAATAGGTGATGTGCTTTTTGTATCAGAGGAGGACGGGTATGACAGCTCAAGGCTCAGGACAGCCCTGGAGCTCCTTGGATATAATGCTATCAGTGACAATAAGGTTAAGAGAAGCATAGGCTCATTCCAACGAAGAATGGGACTGTCTGTTACATATAAATTAGATAAGGAAACGGCAGATGCAATGAATTTAAAGATATATTCGGCAGTAAATAACACTGACAGAACCATGTTTGAGGCATATGTAAATATAATGAGTCAGGATGGCTGATATATGAAATAAAGGACAGTGCCTTATAAAAAATACACTGTCGTATATTGACAATGCAAGGGTTAAAGTTTATAATATGTAAGTTGTGATATGAACGAAAATAAACTATGAGAGGTGTAAAAATGCAGACTAAATATGTGTTTGTAACAGGTGGTGTTGTTTCCGGCCTTGGTAAGGGTATTACCGCAGCTTCACTGGGAAGACTGCTTAAGGCAAGGGGTTATAAGGTAACCATTCAGAAGTTTGATCCATATCTTAATGTTGATCCCGGTACAATGAGCCCATTCCAGCATGGAGAGGTATTTGTTACCGATGATGGTACTGAGACGGATCTGGATCTTGGTCATTATGAAAGATTTATTGATGAAAGTCTTACCGTAAACAGCAATATTACCACAGGTAAGATATATTGGTCTGTCCTGAATAAGGAGCGTAAGGGAGAATACCTCGGTGCAACTGTTCAGGTTATTCCTCATATTACAAATGCTATTAAGGACAAGGTATATCGTGCAGGTGAGGAAACCGGTGCGGATTTTGTCATTACAGAGATTGGCGGTACAGTAGGTGATATTGAAAGTGAGCCTTTTATTGAAGCAATAAGGCAGGTATCCGTTGAGGTAGGCAGGGAAAATGTGGTTTATATTCATGTTACCCTTGTGCCTTACCTGAAAATGTCTGGAGAAATGAAGACAAAGCCTACACAGCATTCAGTTAAGCAGCTCCTTTCTGTAGGTATACAGCCTGACATTGTTGTATGCCGTACAGAATATGAGCTCAGCAAGGAAGCAATCGAAAAGCTGGCTCTTTTCTGCAATGTTGAAAAGGATTGTGTTATTCAGAATCTTGACTGTAGCTCACTTTATGAGGTGCCTTTAATGATGGAAAAGGAACACCTTGCACAGATAGTCTGCCGTAAGCTTGGCAAGGAGTGCGGTGAGCCTGATCTTGCAGACTGGCTTGATGTTGTGGATAAGGAAAAGAATTTAACCGACAGTGTTGAAATTGCACTTGTAGGTAAGTATGTGGAGCTCCATGATGCTTATCTTTCTATTGTGGAAAGCCTCAATCATGCAGGTATACATGATGGTGCAAGGGTCAGGATCCGTTGGGTAGATGCGGAGGCTCTGGAAACAAAGGGTGCTGATACACTTCTTAAGGGTGTTTCCGGTATACTTGTTCCAGGTGGTTTCGGCTCAAGAGGTGTAGAGGGTAAAATTCAGGCAGTTGAATATGCAAGGGTAAATAAAATACCTTTCCTTGGTATCTGCCTTGGTATGCAGTGTACGGTTATTGAGTTTGCCCGCAATGTCCTTGGACTTAAGGATGCCCATACCTCAGAGATTGAACCTAACACAACCAATCCGGTTATTGACCTTATGCCTGACCAGAAGAATATTGCTAACCTTGGTGGTACCATGCGTCTGGGAGCTTACCCCTGTAACCTTGCAGAGGGTACCCTTTCAAAGAAGGCCTATGGTGCAAACAGTATAAGTGAGCGACACAGACACCGCTATGAGTTTAATAATGACTATCGTGTAAGAATGCAGGATGCCGGACTTGTAATAGCAGGTACTTCACCTGACAGCAGACTTGTGGAGATAGTTGAGCTTAAACCCGAAGCACATCCATGGTTTGTAAGTGTTCAGTTCCATCCTGAGTTTAAGTCAAGACCTAACAGACCACATCCTTTATTCAGGGATTTTGTTAAGGCATCTATGGACTACGCAGGACTTTGATTTTAAATAGGTTACTGTTACCTTGATAATAGTGACAGTATTATGGATACATAGGTGTGCTGTACGTTGTATATGCACACCTTTTTTGTTTTAAAGGGCAGGAATTTTAAGTGTGGACTGCATAAGTTTTACATTAAAGGATATCATAGTTAATAGCATCTTAGTGTAAGAGATGGCTTTATCAGGAGGAAAAATAAATGGATATAAATAGCCTTAGTTGTAAAAGAGTTCTGTACTGGTTTGAGGAGATAAACAAAATTCCCAGGGGTTCGGGAAATGAAAAAGCCGTAAGCGATATGCTCTGTTCCTTCGGAAAGGAAAGGGGGCTGTATGTAAGGCAGGATGAGGCAAACAATGTCATTATAAAAAAGCCTGCATCAAAGGGAATGGAGAATTTACCTCCTGTCCTTATTCAGGGTCATATGGATATGGTATGTGAAAAAAATGCCGATGTGAACCATGACTTTGAAAAGGATCCAATTGCCGTTATTTATGACGGGGATTATATACATGCTGACGGAACTACCCTGGGTGCAGACGACGGTATTGCAGTTGCCTATGCCCTTGCTATACTGGAAAGTAATGAGATTGTACACCCTGAGCTTCAGGTGCTTATAACTACAGATGAGGAAGTAGGTATGGGTGGAGCATCTGCTGTTGATTGCAGGGATATAACAGCAAGACGGGTTATCAATATTGACTCTGAGGATGAGGGAGTGTTTACGGTAGGCTGTGCAGGTGGTATGAAGACAACATCACGTATACCTGTTCAATATGAAGCAACCGGTCAGCGTGAGGGGGCATGGCTTACAGTAGGTGGCCTTATGGGAGGTCATTCAGGAGTTGACATTATTAAGGAAAGGGCAAATGCAAATAAGCTTCTTGCAAGAACTCTTACCACCCTCTCTGAAAAGATGGATATACGTGTATCAAGTATTTACGGCGGTGCTAAGGATAATGCCATACCAAGGGATGCAGGTTGTTTTGTTGCCCTTCGTCCCGGTGGCTTTGAGGCTGCCGCAAAGATAATTAAGGAACTGGAGGCAACGGTAAATAAGGAATATGCTGCGCAAAAGGAAACCATAGTATTAAATATAAAGCAGTGTGATCTTGAGAATAAGGTATTTACTGATGAAAGCCTTAAGCGTGTCCTTGCTGTTATTATGCTTATGCCAAACGGTGTCCTTGCCATGAATACGGAGCTGGGTATGCCCGAAACATCCAATAACACAGGTGTTTTAAAAACAAAGGATGAGGAAGTGGATATTACATGTGCAGTCCGCAGCTCTGTTATCAGCCGCAAGTATGAGGTTTATGGAAAAATAAAGGCACTTACTGAGCTTGCAGGAGGAAGTTGTGAATATAAGGGCAACTATCCTGCATGGGAATATAAAAGGGATAGTGAACTTTTAAAACAGGGGGAAAAAATATTTGAGTCCATGTATGGATATAAGCCAAGGGTTGAAACAATACATGCAGGACTTGAGTGCGGACTGCTAGGAGAAAAGCTGCCGGGAGCAGAGATGATAAGTATAGGTCCTGATATTCTGGATATTCATACACCTATGGAAAGGGCAAATATTCCTTCTGTTGAGCGTACATGGAAATTTATTTTAAGTCTTTTAGCTGAATTGAGGTAAAATATGAAGTTACCCTGGGACAGAAACTGGTTTAAGGGATGTTTTTACGTTGTTGCCACCTTTGTAATGATCTACATTATTAAGCTTGGTATAGATACCGTTGCATACACCCTTGTAAATGCCTCTGATATTATGGGTACTGTCACGGGGTTTTTAAAGGGCGGAGCAAGTGTTCTGGCACCTGTATTGGTGGCACTGGGAATTACTTATGTGCTTAAGCCCCCTGTGGAATTTATAAGGTTAAGGGTCAGAAGCCGCAGACTAGCCTGTATTATTTTGTTTGCTGTATTTTTAATCCCTGTTGCTATTATTGTGTTTATTGCTTTTAATAAACTAAGGCTTGCAGGGGAGGGTAAAATAGCAGAGGGTATTTCCGCTGTTGTGACAGAAAGTGGAAAAAGATTGGATATTGCATATATGCACCTGACTGATTTTATCAGACGGGCGGGGCTTGAGAGTGTTTTGATGCCGGTTATTGACAGATTAACTGACAGGGGAAACAGTCTTATTAGTTACGAAAGCCGTATATTAAGGATTATGGTGGCTGTTATTGTTAATATTGCACTGGGTATGGTAATGGCATTTTATCTGCTTGTTACGGAAAAGCCCTTTGGCTTTATAAGGGAAATACTCCCTACGCTTTTGCCTCGATGGCTGTATAATAAGGGTAAAATAATTCTTAGTGATATAGATGCGGTGTTTTCTGGATATATAAGGGGTCAGCTTACAGACGGACTGATTATGTCTGTACTTATAGGTATTGCCCTCTGGATTATAGGGATTCCCTTTGCTCCTCTTATAGGAATAATTTCGGGATTTTCCAATATAATTCCATACTTTGGTTCTGTAATGGGTTTTGTACTTACTGCTCTGTCTGCAATTATAGGCGGTGAAAGCATAAAGGCAATTTACGGTATGGCCGCTATGCTTGTACTGCAACAGATAGACTCCACTGTTATTGTGCCAAGGATAGTAGGAAAAAGGGTGGAGATAAGTCCCTTTGGAGTTATAGCTGCCCTTACTGTGGGAGGCAAGCTGTTCGGACTGTGGGGATTGGTATTTGCAGTACCTGTTACAGCTGTATGTAAAGTCATATTATTGAGAATATGCAATCGAAAAAAGGCGGCGTCCGAATAATGGACACCGCCTTTGTGTTATGTGTTTCCTAAGTCGTAAAAATATTTTATTCTTTCTGCAAGGGCAGAATAACGCCCTACATCTCTGTTGTTGTCTATCATCTTTTTCAGGGTTTCAGGTATGCCTATAAGTACAACAAGTTCCTTTGCCCTTGTTATTGCCGTGTAAATAAGGTTCCGTGTCATCAGCATGGGAGGTCCGCTGTGTACAGGGATGATAACTGCTTTATATTCACTTCCCTGGCTTTTGTGTATAGTAACTGCATAGCTCAGCTCCAGCTCGTCAAGCTGGGAAAAGTCATATACAACGGTTTTTTCCTCATCAAATATGACTTCCACATATTCGTTATCATTGTCAATAAAGGATATTATGCCTTCGTCCCCATTATATACCCCAACACCCTCATCTATCAGTTTTCCCTGTATAACGGTTTTCCAGGTAATATTGTAATTGTTTTTTATCTGCATTACCTTATCTCCCATACGGAAGGTACGGCTGCCGTGAACCTTTTCAAACTTATATGCCTGGGGCGGATTAAGTGCAGCCTGAAGTACATTGTTAAGGTTGTTTACACCTATGGGGGATTTACGCATAGGCGCAAGTATCTGTATATCCCTTAAACCGTCACAGTGAAGATAATCAGGAAGCTGCTTTGTTACAAGTGAAACTATAGTATTTATCAGCTTGTCCTGGTTATGGCATACCATAAAGAAAAAATCACGGTTTTCTCTTTTTATAACAGGCATTTTACCGCTGTTAATAAGGTGTGCATTGGTTACAATGGTACTTTCCTGTGCCTGTCTGAATATTTCCTTAAGGCGTATTACAGGAATGCTTTCGCTTGATATTATATCCCGCAGTACATTACCTGCACCTACCGATGGCAGCTGGTCCGCATCCCCTACTATAATAAGTCTTGTGCCGGGGACTATTGCCCTCAGTAAACTGGACATAAGTGACAGGTCTATCATGGAGCTTTCGTCAACTATTATAGCATCTGCATCCAGGGGATTATCCTCATCATGTTCAAAGGTCTGCTTGCGGCTGTTTTCCTCAAGGTAAGACAGTCCCAATAGTCGGTGTATTGTCTGGGCCTCCTCACCTGTGGCTATGGACATTCGCTTAGCTGCCTTTCCCGTCGGAGCGGCAAGCTTAACCTCCATATCCTCAGCCTTAAGCAGGGCTATAATGGCATTTATTATGGTAGTTTTACCTGTACCGGGACCACCTGTTATTACCATTACACCGTTTGTCATTGCCTCCTTTATGGCAAGGCGCTGTTCCTGGGCAAATTCTATTCCGTTATAGGTTTCAATACAGCTTATTTCCCCATCATAGTCAACCTTGCTTTCAGGTTTGAAATGGGACAGCTCCACAAATTTTTTTGCAACAAAGCTTTCGTTATAATAGGAAAAGTTAAGGTATACCCTTACCTCCTGTGGGGTACGCTCAACAAATATCTGATTTTCAATATGGAGCTTGGTAATAAGGTTTGATATTACCTCCTGGGGTATACCCAACAGGGAGGAGGTGTGTTTAAGGAGTATCTCCAGGGGCAGGTATACACTACCGTCATTCAGGGCAAGTGTCAATATATACTTTACTCCGGACTCTATGCGGTATTCCGAGTCGGGGGCTATACCCATATTACCTGCTATTTTATCGGCTGTAGTAAAGCCTATGCCAAATACTTCATCAGCAAGGGCGTAGGGATTTTTCTCAACGATCTTAATGGTTGAGCCCTTATATCTTTTGTATATCTTAAGGGCGTTTGATATGGTTACTCCGTATTGCTGAAGAAACATAACTACCATCCTGATTTCCACCTGCCCACGGAATAGCTCTCCTATTTGCTGAGCCTTTCCCAGACTTATACCCTTTACCTCCGCAAGACGTTCGGGATTATCGGATATAATATCAAAGGTGTCAGTACCGAACTTTTTTACTATATTCCTTGCGGTGACCTTACCAATACCCTTTATAACACCGCTTGCAAGGTATCTTTCGATACCCTTTTCGCTGGTGGGTATGGTCTGGACACAGCTTTCCACCTGTATCTGAGGACCATACACCGGATGAACAACTGTGCTGCCTGTAAGCTGGACGTTTTCCCCCGTATTTATACTGGGAAGATTACCTACACATACATACTCTTCATCTGCATTTTCATCCTCAATAACGGTAAAGACAGTGTAGCCATTTTCATCATTCCTGTATTTAATGCTGTCTATTATGCCTTCTATTACGATCTGTTCACTCATATAATTCACCTTGGATTAAAACTTATTTTCCATTATAACACATTTTTTCGTAAAAGTATAGGAGATTAACTTCCTGTGGATAAGTTATTTTATTCTTTTTTTAATTTCCCCTAATGATTATTTAATTCTTCGGGAATATAATCATATCTGTAAAAAAGATATATGGATGGTGATTACTATGATTACAGAGGTTTTTAACAGGGTGGAGGAAAAGTTTGCTCTGACATCAGATCAATACAGACAGTTGATATGTAACTTAGGTAACAGGCTGCAATAAGATATATATAATCCTGAGGGCAAATATTATACTATTTCAAATATATACTATGATACAGCGGATAACAGGCTGATACGCTCATCCCTTCAAAAGCCTGTTTATAAGGAAAAAATAAGGTTAAGGGCCTATGGAGTACCTAAAAAGGATGATCTGGTATTTATGGAGTTTAAGAAAAAGTTCAGGGGGGTGGTAAATAAGCGCCGTACTCCACTGATGCTGAATGAGGCATATACCTTTGCTCTGACCCATCGTCTGGAAAGTGATGGTGAGTATGTAAACAGGCAGGTACTAAAGGAGCTGACCTATGCCTTTGATCTGTATAATGCCGTGCCAAAGGTTTATATTGCTTATGACAGGTGTGCCTGTTGCTCTAAGGAGGATGCAGATCTGAGGATTACATTTGATAAAAACATCAGAACAAGACGTGAATTTCTTCGCCTTGAAGCAGGTGATTTTGGCAGGCTGTTGTTGGAAAGGGATATGATTATTATGGAAATAAAGCACAGGGAAGTAATGCCTGTGTGGCTTGTGGAGGAGCTAAACAGTCTGAGTATCAGAAAAATATCCTTTTCAAAGTATGGTACTGAATATGAAAGAATGTTGAGAGAAAGGCTTACGGAGGAGAAAAAATATGCTTGAACAATTATTGAATGTGGGAACAAACGGCACCCTGAGCCTTACAAGTGCCATACTTACAGTAGTGGTGCCATTTATACTGGGACTGATAATAAGCCTTACTTATATGAAAACTGCGGATAAGGAAACCTATAGTCAGGGCTTTTGCTATACACTTATTATAGTGCCTGTAGTGTCCTCCATAATTATTATGCTTGTGGGAACTAATCTTGCTGCTGCTTTCAGCGTAGGCGGAGCTTTTTCTCTTGTCAGGTTCAGGTCAGAGGCAGGTAGTGCAAAAAATATAGCCTACATCTTCTTTACCATGGCAGCAGGTCTTGCAAGCGGTGTACAGCAGTTTGCCTATGCAGCAGCCTTTACTGTGGCACTTTGTCTTATTATGATTGTTTTTGAGTCTGTAGGCTTTGGAAGAAACAAGGGTGAAAGCAGAGTTCTTAAGATACTTGTACCGGAAAGTCTTAATTATACAGGTGCCTTTGATGAGATACTTAATGATTATACACTTGACTATAAATTAGACAGGATAAAGACAGTTGACCTTGGCAGTATGTATGAGCTTACCTATCATGTAGTCCTTGATAAAAGAGGCGATGTAAAGAAATTTATAGATGATCTGAGATGCAGAAACGGCAATCTCAGTGTCGAGCTGATACTTAGTTCAAATGTATCGGGATTTTAACAAAAATGGCTTGCGACGGTGATTTCGCAAGCCACAACTTTTTATATTATAATTCAAGTAATTTTACTGCATCTACGTAGGAGGCTATACCCTCTACTACCTTTTTAGCTTCTTTCATGGCAAGAACAACTGTTGCAGGCTGATGTACCACATCGCCACCTGCAAATACACCCTTAAGTGTAGTCATGCCGTATGGTTTTTGCTTTGTAATAACATAGCCGTTATCATTTACTTCAATACCCTTAGTGGTGGATATAATAAGTTTTGCAGGCTTTGAACCGATAGCAACCAATACCTTGTTGCATGGTATAATAAGTTCAGTATCATTTACGTTTACCTTAAGACCTGTAAGTACACCATCTTCTCCTACATATTCAATGGGGGTGGAGTTCCACATAAACTTAACACCGTCAGATACGGCGCCCTCATATTCCACCTGGGCAGCAGACATATGCTCTATGTCTTTTCTGTATACAACGGTAACGGATTTGGCACCCATACGCAGGGCGGTACGTGCTGCATCCATTGCAACATTACCTGCACCGATAACTATAACATGATCCTCCTCAGTAACAGGTACCTCGTGTCTGTCAAGGCTGCCGTTCTTAAACAGTGCCACCATACGCAGGAAGTAGTGGGACTGAACTACACCTGTCAGCTCCTTGCCTGGAATATTCAGCTCTTTGGAAATGGCAGTACCTGTACCTATGAAGATGGCATCATAACCCTGTTCAAAAAGCTGATCAATGGTAATGTCACGTCCGACAAAGGTGTTGCATACATACTTTACTCCAAGTTCGGATATACGTTTTGTTTCACGACGTACTACTTCCTTAGGCAGTCTAAACTCAGGTATGCCGTATAAAAGCACACCACCGGGTTCTTCCTCACCTTCAAATACGGTAACATTAAAGCCCATGTGAGCAAGGTCGCCTGATACTGTAAGTCCCGCAGGACCGGAACCTATTACAGCAACATTGCCCCTTGTCTTTGGAGGTATATTTTCCCTTGTAAGACCCATATCAGCGTCAAAGTCGGCTATAAACTGTTCAAGCTTGCCTATACGTATGGGCTGACCCTTTTTGCCAAGGACGCAGTGACCTTCGCACTGGGTTTCGTGAGGACAAACACGTCCGCACACAGCAGGCAGGTTTGTCTTTTCTGCAAGGATGTTTCTTGCCTCACCAAGGTTACCCTTTGAAAGCTGATGTATAAAGTCAGGTATCTCATTTTCAATAGGACAGCCTGTCTTGCACATAGGCTTTTTGCAGTGAAGACAACGCTGTGCTTCTGCAATAGCCTCCTTCATTGTAAATGGCATGCTGTCATAGACTTCTTTTTCCTGTTGATTTGATGACATTATTTTGCCCCCTTTAGTTTTCTAATATATTTTTTATTTCATTTATTAGTATATCATTCTGCTCCGGCATAAGTATACAAAAACGTATATAATGCCCGTCCAAATACGGAAAAGTGGAGCAGTCCCTTACCAAAAGCTTTTTTGCAATAAGCCTTTCGAATATTTCCCCTGCTGTTATTTTGTCAGTAAGCAATTTAAAGAGGAAAAAGTTTGACTGGGTGTCGTAAAGCTTTATTTTATCTATGGAGTGGAGCTCCTTTTTTATCCTTTCACGCTCCGATGTGATAAGTTTCCTTGTATGACTGATAAAGGCTGTATCTGTAAACATTACACAACCTGCAAGTTCTGCATAGCTGTTTACAGACCATGGGTCCTTGAAGTCAGCAGCTTTTTCACGAAGACTGCTGTCGGTGCAGGCACTGTAGCCCAGCCTTAAACCGGGACAAGCAAAAAACTTTGATGTGCCCCTTATTATAAACAGGTTGCTATATTCATGGGTAAGAGGCATTGCAGATACCTTGCTTACATCATCGGCAAATTCAATATAGGTTTCATCTACCATAAGATAAGCCCCATGTGCCTTAAGGCAGTCAAGAAGTTCCCTTAACCTGTCAACTGTTACATAACTGCCTGTGGGGTTGTTGGGGTTACATAAAACAACCAGGTCAGTTTCATCTGTTATTCTTTCCTTAAGTCTTTCAAGGTTAAGTACAAAGTTTTCATTTTCCATAAGCGGAAAAAGGTCTATTTTGCCCCCTGCAAGTTCTATTTCACGTTGATATTCGGAATAGGCAGGTGAAATTATTATACTGCTTTTGGGAGCTAAGGTTTTGATATAGGTGGAAATAAGCTCCGTTGAACCGTTGCCCACCAGTATGCTTTCAGGTGCAGCTCCCGTATATGAGGATATTGCTTCTCTGAGCTTAAGATAACTTACATCCGGATAGTCACATATTGCATCCAGGTTATTTGCAAGGACTGACTTTACACTTTGGGGCAGTCCAAGGGGATTGACGTTTCCGCTGTAGTTGACTATTTCTTCCTTAGGTATGGAATATTTGCGGGATATTATGTCAAGATCACCGCCATGTACTTGTGTGTTGCTCATTTTTGATTACTTCCTTTTAATTAATTCATTCCCCATAACTATATTAAAATAAAATTGTTAATATTTCAAGTCATTTTAATAAAAATATATTTGGCTTTTTTGCCATTATGTGATATAATCAACCCTATAAACTGTGTTACGCATATAAAAAGGAGAATAGCAATGTTTCTTGGTTCGGATATAGGAATAGATTTAGGTACAGCAAGCGTGCTTGTTTATGTTAAGGGACAGGGTATAGTTTTACAGGAGCCCTCTGTTGTTGCTATAGAAAAAAATACAAATACCATTCTCGCTGTGGGAGAGGATGCAAGGCGTATGCTTGGCCGTACACCGGGTAATATTGTTGCAATACGTCCCCTTCGCGAGGGCGTCATCTCTGATTTTGACGTTACGGAAAGGATGATACGCTACTTTATTGAAAAGGTAGTAGGTAAACATACTTTCCGTAGGCCAAGGATAGCCGTATGTATACCAAGCAAGGTAACAGAGGTTGAAAGACGTGCTATTGAGGATGCCACACGTAGTGCAGGTGCAAGACAGGTGTACCTTATTGAGGAGCCTATTGCAGCTGCAATAGGTGCAGGTATAGATATTTCCCGTGCCTGCGGCAGTATGGTGGTGGATATAGGCGGTGGTACAACAGATGTTGCCGTTATTTCATTGGGGGGTAATGTTGTCAGTACATCCCTAAAGGTGGCAGGTGATAATTTCGATGATGCCATTGTACGTTATATGCGTAAAAAGCATAACGTGCTTATAGGTGAGCGAACTGCTGAGGCCCTTAAAATTAATATCGGTACAGCCTATAAGGGTACCTCAGAGGTTACTATGGATGTAAGGGGACGTAACCTTGTATCAGGACTTCCTATGAATATTACTGTTTCATCTGTGGAGATGTATGAGGCACTCCATGAGTCGGTGGATGCTATAGTGGAGGCAGTCCATAGTGTACTTGAACAGACTCCTCCTGAGCTGGCGGCAGATATATCCGACAGGGGCATAGTAATGACAGGAGGCGGCTCTCTCCTTTACGGTCTTGATAAGGTTATTAAGGAAAAGACGGGTATCAATGCTGTGCTTGCTGATGATGCGGTGTCCTGTGTGGCAATAGGTACAGGCAGATATATCGAGTATGAAACTGCCGACAGCAGTGAAAAAGGCCCTTGGTTTTTTAAATGGGGCAGGAACAGCTGGTCTGCCTCTAGACGTAAAACCGATAGAAATTCAAATAAAAAAACTACATCCTCAAAGGAAAGAAAAAACTAAAATATTAAGATATATGAGCAATCATGAGGTTGCTCATATATTTTCGCTAAAAAATGAACAGATGATCATACGTGCTATATGAGAGGGACGGATATATGGACAAAAATATCAATATGCTTTCGGATGAAATGAGCTATGATTTGGCGGATTTTTTTAAGCTTTTCGGAGATTCCACAAGAATTAAGATACTATATGCCCTATACAAAAGGGAAATGAATGTAAGTGATATGGTGGATGTGGTAGATATGACTCAGTCTGCCATATCACATCAGCTGAGACTGCTCAGACAAAACGATATTGTCAAATTCAGAAAGGAAGGCAAGGCTACCATTTATTCTCTGGATGATGAACATGTTGCCGCTCTTCTGGAAAAGGGTATAGAACATATTATGCATAAAAACGGTTATGAAGAAATATAGTGATTTGCAGTATTATTTAAGGGGAGCTGTTTAAGTAAACTGCTCCTTTTTAGTTATGCTTTTATATTATCTGTACAGTTATGATAATAGCTGAATCCGGTTTTAGGGACAGACTTTGATCTATGGAAAAATGTGGATTATATCAGGTGATTTTTTGCTGGCTATATTACAAAATTATTAAATATCCGTCAATTTGCTTTAATTTTTTTGAGGATTTGTTATAATAGTGTTTGCACGGAAAAATGACTGAATTACGGAGGTAATATCAATGAGATATTTTAAGGCGGTTATTGCCTTTATACTGATATTTGCATTGTCGGCGGAAACTGTTTGTGCGGCAGGCAAATACATAAACATGACCCTTGAATATAATGGTACAGCACATAACTATAATGCAGAGGAGGTAAGCCTTGTTGTAGATGGCAAGACACTTACTGACCTTCCTATGCCACCTATTATATTTGATGATTACACCCTGGTGCCTGCAAGGGAAGTATTTGAGGCCCTTGGCGCAGAGGTGGACTGGATAAGCGATCTGTATCAGGTATATGTAAAGTATGAGGACGATGTGGTAATGCTTCAGATAGATTCCACCAAAGCCTATGTAAACGGCGAGGCAATGGAGATGAGCATAGCCCCAAAGATTATAAATGATAAAACCATGATTCCTCTCAGATTTGCCTCTGAATCCATAGGTATGGAGGTAGGTTGGGACTCTAAGACAAGGGTGGCAAGTGTTTCAAAACCTGTTGTAACTACAACAACCACTACAACAACCACTACTACAACAACTACCACAGAGGCAACAACGGAAACAACCACAAAGGCAGTTGAGATAGTTAAGTCAGGTACAAGTGCTAATATGAGTGCATATATGTCCGGGGAGTATGGTACAGTGACTGTAAATTCACTTACCAAGGCAAGTGATTCGGACAGTATGTTTCTGGTAGGTGCTGATGGTGAAATAAGCAGTGTTACCGTTACTAAACTTGCGGGAGGTTCTGTGGCAGTGGATATAAATAATGCCACAAACGGACTGGCGTCTTCTTTGTATAAAGTATCAGACGGTAAAGTGGACAGTATTGAAGTGTCGGGAACAGCAGGTACCACAAGGCTGCTGTTTAATATGAAGACAGAGGGAAATTTCAGGCTTTATATGTCATCAAACCGTAAGACCCTTGGTATAAGTGTTGGTACAAACAGCATTACCTCTATTACAATGGAAAAAATGGTCGGTGGTGATAAGCTTACAATAACCGGTACATCCACGCCAAGTATAAGAACTACCACCTCTGTAACTGGTGATCTGTTGACAGTTGATGTAACAGATGCGGTTCTTGATATTGAAAACGGAAGTTTTGACGAAGGCAGAATAATAAACGGTGGTACATATCATCAGTTTAATGCCAATACTGTACGTATTTCAATAGATCTTAAGGAAGAAGCAGGTTTTATATCCGAAACCAAAGGAAACAGCATTTCCCTTACAATAGCAAAGGGTATTCAGACTGTAGAGCCTGTCAGCGGCAGTTCAGAGTTAAGCTATGACAGTGAAAAGGGACTTATTCTTCCCGGAGCAGCCGGTATGATTGATGTAAACAGCATTATTCACAGTGATAATTACAATTATCTTAATTATGTGCTTACTCTGAAGGGTGATTACAGTTCCCTTTTTGAAAGTAAAACTCTGACGGTAAACGATGGTAATATAAACACCATAGAGGTAACTGTTGCATCAAATCAGGCAGTAGTTAAGTTTAATGAAAACAGGATAATGGCAATGAATGTATCTGTTTCTGGAAGCGATATACTTATCAAGCCTGTTTTGCCTAAGGAAAAGTACAGTAAGATAATTGTTCTTGATGCGGGACATGGCGGTACTGATGTGGGTACTACCTATGGCAATCTTTATGAAAAGGATATTACCCTTGCAATACTCAATAAGACAAAGGCACTTTTTGATGCAAGTGATATTAAGTGCTACGCAACACGTACAACGGATGTCTATCCATCCTTTGATGACAGGACTAATTTGGCAAATGAAGGTGATGCCTTTGTTTCCATTCATATTAACAGTGCCGGTACCAATACAACTGCAAGCGGTACCGAAACCTACAGCCTTTATCCTAATAACTTAGGTAACGGACTTACAAGTTATATCCTTGCAGAAAAGGTACTTAATAACCTGCTTACAAACCTGGGTACTGTAAACAGAAAGGTTAAGAGTTCGGACTTCAAGGTTCTCAGGGACAGCGATGTACCAGCTACTCTTGCAGAGATAGGATTTATTACCAATGCAGGTGACAGGGCTATTATAAGCAGTGAGGATGGTCAGAATAAGGCGGCACGGGCAATATATGATGCGGTTGTAGAGCTCTTTAATCAGTACAAACCTGTAAGATAAACTATAAAAGGCGGCATTTTGCCGTCTTTTTATATATGGCAGTAAATGTCACTTTTTTTGCTTTATACTTTGT
>CASFCZ010000021.1 GCA_949293325.1 uncultured Eubacteriales bacterium
ATTAATAAGGCTTGCCGCACCCAGTCCAAAGCCCTTATAATCACCTCTTCGCCAGTACACCAGATTATGCCGGCACTGTTTTCCTTCCTTTGCGAAGTTGGATATCTCATACTGATTATAGCCTGCCTTTGAAAGTATATCTACAGCACCCCAATACATTTGCCTGTCCTTATCCTCATCTATATCAGGAAAAATTCCCTTCTCATACATATCATAAAAGGGCGTACCCTCCTCAATAATAAGACTGTAAGCAGAAATATGTTCCGGCTGTAAATCTATAACATTATTTATTGTTTCAAAAAAATCCTCAGGCAATTGACAGGGAAGCGAAAACATAAGGTCACAATTAATATTATCAAAGCCTGCCGCCCTTGCTGCCTTAAAGCCCCTTACAAAGTCAGCAGAGGAATGAATTCTGCCAATTATTTTTAGAAGTCTGTCCTGCCACGCCTGCAAGCCGAAACTAATGCGATTAATACCACAGGATCTGTATACCTTAAGGCTTTCATCTGTTACAGTCCCCGGGTTAGCCTCTATGGTTATTTCGGCATCGGGCATTATATTATAATCTGAAAACAAAGTACCCATAATATCAGCTATATACCTGCTTTCAATAACTGAGGGAGTACCTCCTCCTATAAAAACAGATTTAACCCTTCTGTCACATCTGAAGGATTTTATCTCCTTGAGAAGTGCCTTAACATATTCATCTATGTATGCCTCTCTGCCCGAATAACTTAAAAAATCACAGTAAAGGCATTTACTTTTACAAAAAGGTATATGTATATAAAGAGAAATATCTTCCATTATTCTGCTCCTGTTGTATATGTACTATGCACATAGCCATAATGTCTATGTGCATATATTATCACCTTGTACCTATGTGCATGGTATCCTCATTGAGCCTTGAATAAAGGGTAAGCATGTAAATACCTGCAATACCCACAAGTGCATATATTATCCTTGCTATAAATGAGGTACCACCGCCTGTAAGCATTCCCACAAGGTTAAAGTTAAAAAAGCCTACAAGTCCCCAGTTGACTGCACCTACAATAACCACAGTAAGTGCGGCAATATCCAGTGCTTTAATGCCCAAAATAATCCCTCCTGTAACTTTTATTCGGCAATATTATTTTGCCACAATAAAAGCTAAAAACACAAGGCAAATTTTATCATATTACAGAATAATTAATTATAACACACAACAGAAATATTTTACAGTAAAATAAAGTAAAAATGCGGAGCTTAAATCAAAGCTCCGCATTAAAATTAAAATTTATCAGCAATATTCCCAATCGCCAATCCAGCAGCCATCGGTATAGTTCCACAGTCTTCTCTGGAGTCTTCCGTCAAGCAGACGATACTTATAACCGATCTCATCTGCACGAGGCTCAATAGAAGTACTGGCTGGCTCAGCATCAGTTACCTCTGCATATGAAGCTACAGGCATAGCTGAAAGAACAGCAATGGATAATGCAAATGCAAATACAGCTTTCTTCAGACTTTTTCTTTTCATTGAGAATTCCTCCTTAATAAATTAAATCAGAAATATGTATCAGTTACAAAAGGTTATATAACCATAGTCAAATAATATCACATATTCAAAGTAATTACAATACTGTTTTCGATATTGTCGAAATTTTGTTTATTAATCCGTATAATTGTCGATATTTAGTAAGTTTAATCATAAAAAAAAGATGCCGTTTCCGACATCTTTTAAACTTGATTATTTATTAAAGAGCAGCCTTAGCTGTTTCAGCAAGCTTAGTGAATGCAGCAGCATCGTTTACTGCAAGCTCTGCAAGCATCTTTCTGTTGATGTTTACATTAGCATTCTTAAGACCATTCATAAATCTGCTGTATGAAAGACCGTTCATCCTTGCAGCAGCATTAATACGTACAATCCAAAGTCTTCTGTAAGCTCTCTTAGTCTGCTTTCTGCCTGCAAAGCTATGAGCCATAGCCCTCATTACAGACTGCTTAGCAACCCTGTACTGCTTGCTTCTTGCACCTACGAAGCCCTTAGCCATCTTTAATACTTTCTTATGCTTTTTACGTGCGTTTAATGCACCCTTAACTCTAGCCATTTCAACAAATCCTCCTGATCAATTAGATATATGGTAACTCTTTCTTCATTACCTTTACATTAGTTGCATCAACAATTGTAGACTGTCTGAGTGAACGAAGTCTCTTGCTGTTTTTCTTTGTAAGGATATGCTGCTTGTTAGCCTTAGTCCTTTTAATCTTGCCTGTGCCTGTAACAGATACTCTCTTAGCCACAGCTTTTCTTGTCTTTAATTTAGGCATATCAATGTCCTCCTTGATAATATAAGTTAAATAAGTAGTAAAATGCCGTATTCAATCAAGCCTTAGGTGCAAGGAACATAGCCATTGTCCTTGCCTCCATCTTTGGTTCCTTTTCGATAACACCGTACTCAGCAACCTGCTCGGCAAAGCTTTTCATAATCTCTACGGCTGATTCGGTCCTGGCAAGTTCACGGCCACGGAAACGAATACTGATTTTTACCTTGTTGCCCTCTTTAAGGAATTTTATAGCATTTTTAACCTTTACCTGCACGTCATGTGTGTCAATATTAGGTGACAAACGCAGTTCCTTAACCGAAACGGTCTTCTGCTTTTTACGTGCTTCCTTTTCCTTCTTAGCCTGGTCAAACTTGTACTTACTGTAGTCCATAATTTTGCACACAGGTGGCTTAGCCTGAGGGGATATCTTAACAAGATCCATCTGCTTTTCCTCAGCAAGTTTCCTTGCCTCCTTAACAGGTAAAATACCTATCTGCTCACCGGTATCGCTGATAAGACGCACTTCTTTATCCCTAATCTGTTCGTTGATCATTAAATCGGTAATAATTGACACCTCCAATAAAATAAACTATTGTTGCGACAGCAGCCCTGACAACAAAAAAAGCAGGGCAAAAAAGCTCTGCTGCCATACATAACCACAGGTAACGTGAATATGAAAATGGTAAACCTTAAAGCCTTGACCGTAAGGTGAGAAGTGAGCTTCTTCTTTACAACAAATGAATTATACCATTACTTACGCCGGTTGTCAAGCGTAATTTACAGTAAAGTCTTAAATTTACAAAGTTATTATACTATAAATAAAGAACAGGCTCAAGTCAAAATTTGACTTGAGCCTGTATAATTGAAATCAATATTTATTCATTTACCGAAGTCGTCTCTGCAGCTTCCTTTGCTGCACGCTTTACGCGACGTTTTTCCCTTCTCCTTATGGCAAAATCGGTATACTTTGAATAAATGGCAGGTATGATAAAGAGGGTCACTATAGTTGCAAAACCAAGACCGAATACCTGCACGATAGCAAGACCACGCATCATCTCGGAACCATCATTATTTGAAAGCATCATAGGAAGCATTGCTATGATGGTAGTAAGGGTAGACATCATAATAGGTCTGAAACGTGATGGCGCCGACACACGCATAGCATCCGTAGGCAACATACCCTGCTCCCTTACCAGAAGGTTAGCATAGTCCACAAGTACAATAGCATTATTTACACCAACACCGATAAGCACTATCATACCTATAAGACTGGTAACTGATATTGGTTCATTCATAATGAAACAGCCCAGTAAAGCACCTGCCATAGCAACCGGCAGAGCACAAATAACTATAATAGGATATACCAGTGACTCAAACTCTGCAGCCATTACCATAAACAAAAGCATGAAACCTACACCCAGAGCCAAAATAAGACTGGAGAAAGTTTCTACCATCTGCTCCTGGGAACCACCAAACTCCCATGTAACACCCTCAGGAAGCTCATAATTGGCAAGCATTGTTCTGATCTGGGCATTAGCTTCACTTGAAGAAATAGTATCGAGGTTTGCAGAAACTGTTACGTAACGTGTCTGATTATCCCTTGTAATTGATGTAGGCACCTCCTCTGTATATATATCTGCCAGGTCAGAAAGAGGTACTGATGTACCGGTTGCTGTAGGTATAAGTATACTTTCCACATCTACAAGGTAATTAAGTTTATCAGAGTCCTGCATTATCCTTATATCATACTCATCATCATTTATCTTATATGTAGTAGGAACACTTCCGGAAATATCCGTTCTTAATATACCTGCTATAGCAGAGGCGGAAGTACCGTAAAGTGCCGCTTTATCCCTGTCAATACTTATGGTAGTCTGTGGGGCTGATTCCTCAAAGGATGTGGTTGCATCTGTAAGTCCCTTTATTTCCTTAACTGTCTGAAGGAAGTCATTTGCTACCTTTTTAAGGACTTCATTGTCATCTCCGTAAATATTCAGTTCCACACCGGAGCCTGAATATGCACCCATTGAGGATGTAGAAGCAGTAACGGTAATATCTGCACCGGCTATATCCCTTACCATGGTACGCATATCTGTAGCTATTTCAGAGGAGCTCCTGTCTCTTTGGGTCTTTGAAACCATCTCCACTGTAATGGTGGCACTATCAGAACTGCTGCCCAACAGTGCTGATGACATTCCGTCACCGCCTATGGTAACAGATATATCGGTTATCTCAGGTACATCCTGTATTTTATCCACCACATTGAGAGCCATTTGTTCCGTATTTTCTATCTTGGTACCCTTAGGCATCTCTACATTTATAACAACCTCACTCTGATCGGCATCAGGCATAAACACAAAATCAAGCCTCATAATAAAGCTGCTGGCAAGAACGATAAAAGCTATAGTCAGGGCAATTGTAATAGTTCGATGATGCAATGCCTTGTTGAGAAGCCTTACATATCCCCTTCTTACAGCCTCAATAATACCTGAAATAAGCTCAAAGAATTTACCAAAAACAGTTTTTGCCTTCTTGGGCTTAATGTCCTTAGGATTTAACATCAAATGACATGCCATAGGTACAAAGGTAAGGGCAACCACTACAGATGACAAAACGGAAAATACAATTGTAAGACAGAAATCATTAAACATTTCCGCTGACATACCGCCCATAAAGGTTATAGGAAGGAAAACAACTACATTTGTAAGGGTAGAAGCAATAACTGAGTTAGTAACCTCACGTGCACCTTCGGTAGCTGCCTCAAAACGGTCAATACCCTTTTCCAGTTTCTGGAATATACTTTCCATAACAACAATAGAGTTATCAACCAGCATACCTACACCTATGGTAAGACCGCCCAAACTCATCATATTAAAATTAACACCGCAAAGTTTCATTGCCGCAAATGTAAAGACTACAGATGTAGGCATTGCCACTGCGGTAATCATAGTGGTTTTAAAGTTTCTAAGGAATATATACAGTATAATAACTGCAAGGAAAGCACCCTGAACAAGAGAGCTGACAACATTTGACAGTGCCTCCCTGATATAATCAGCGGGATCCGAAACAATCAGGAAGTCAATGTCTGAATATTCCGCCTCAATTTCTTCCATTTCCTCCAGAACAGCATCAGACATACTAACTGTATTGGCAGTTGACTGCTTTGATATGGAAATACTTACGCTGTTTACACCATTTGTATAGGATTTACTTGTGGCATCTGTATATGCCTCATACACATCAGCTACATCACTGAGCCTGATAACTGCACCTGAAACTGTAGTGATAGGAAGATTTTTTATATCTTCCACATTTTCATACTCACCCTTGACACGGAGGGTAAGGTTTTTATTACCCTGAAGAATCTCACCTAACGGTGTGTTGATATTTTCGGCATTAACTATGGATGAAATACCGCTTTCGGTAAGGCCGTAGCCTCTGAGCTTTTCCTGGTCGAGAATTACCCTGATCTCGGTTTCGTTACCACCTGTAACATTAACGGAACCAACACCGTTCACACGTTCAAGGCGAGGCACTATCTCGTCATCTATGGTCTTTTTTACCTCACTTGAGTCCTTGCCCTCAACAGATGCACTTATGATCATAGGTGTCATTGTATTAACATCTATCTGAGCAATCATAGGCTCCTGGGCATCTTCAGGCAATGTTGATTTCATAAGATCAATCTTTTCCCTGACATCCTGTGCTGCACTGTCAATATCCTTATCAGTTGTAAACTGGATAATAACAGTGGACATACCATTTGCAGAGGTAGACTGAAGCTCATCCAATCCGCTTACGGAAGATACAGCCTTTTCAATAGGCTTTGTAATAAGCTGCTCTATCTCCTCAGGACCTGCACCGTCATAACTGGTAATTACAAGGGCAACCGGTATGTTCATATTTGGCATAAGATCCATACTTAAAGTTGACATACCCATAATACCAAATATCATACAAACGAGTATTGCCATAATAGTGGCAACAGGTCGCTTGACACAAATCTTTGAAATACCCATAGATTATTCCTCCTCACTGCTGTCTACAACATTTACAGCTTCACCATCAGAGAGATAATCCTGTCCTGCAACAACTACCTTGTCACCCTCACTTACACCACTTGTAAGCTCAATATATTCGCCATTGTCAATACCTGTTTCAACAACTACCTTTCTTACGGTATTATCATCATTTAATACATATACATACTGTTCGGTTTCATTTTCAAGTACGGTATTTCTTGCAACTACAAAAGCATTGTCATTTTTACTCTCCACAAAGCTTACACTTGCAAACATACCCGGCTTTAAAGCACCATCAGCGTTTTCTATCTCCACCTCAACAGGATAAGTTCCGGTGGCGTCTGCAACACCTGTAATAGTCTTGATAGTAGCAGTTACAGGATCCTTGGATACACTGCTGACAACAACATCCACCTTATCACCTACTGCTATTTTGTTTATAAGGCCCTCACTTACATTTACATTAACTGTGACAACGGAAGTATCTGTAATAACCATAGGATTTGAACCGGAACTTACCATATTGGTAACCTCAATATTTTTACTGCTGACAACACCTGAACAAGGAGCTTTAACTACTGTATCGTTCAGACTATCCTTTGCCTGCTGCAAAGAAACATTTACAGAGTCACGGCTTGCAACAGCGGAATTTACACTGTTCTGAGCATTTGCAGTGTTATCTGCCGTAGTTTGATTGTCATAAATATTAAGTGCCTCAACAGCCTGATCATATGTTATCTTTGCCTGATCCAGCTGATTTTGAGAAGTAGAAAGTCCTATCTGTGCCTGATCATAGGCATTTTTTGCCTGTGTATAGCTAAGTTCAACCGAATCAAACTCACTTCTGGAAATAACGCCTGCATTATACATTTCCTTATAGTCGTTATATCGCTTTTCTACATCATCCAAGGATGACTTTGCCGTCTGTATGGATATATTGGCGTTATTTACTGCCTCCTGGGCTGAATCAACGCTCTTTTTTGCATTTTCCACAGCTGATGCAAGCTGGAGCCTTGCAGACTGAGCCTGACCTCCGTCAACCTGTTTTAATCCCTCCTGGGCACTTGAAACACCTGCATCACTTACCTTAAGCTGACTTTCAAGAGAAGCTATCTGGTCTCTTATATCGGAATCATCAATAATAAAAAGAGTCTGACCTGCCGTAACATAATCGCCCTCATTAACGCGTATTTCACTTACTCTGCCTGATATTTTAGGTGTAACCGATACGGTCTTATTTGCCTCTATTTTACCTGCATATGTAAGATTTCTTTCAATAGTACCCGGCTCAAGGGTAACAACCTCCACAGCACTAAGGTTCACCTCATCTGTTTGGGCAGTTGTTTCAGTTGCTTCCTCATCAGAAGAACAACCGGTCATAATACTGCCAAAAGCAAGGCTTAATACCAAAAGTGGCAGAATCAGTTTTTTCTTCATAACATATTAACCTCCGTTTAAATTAACTGAATAATTTACGCATTAAAATTTACGCAATAAAAATTAAAAAGTCTTACCTATTCCATAATTTTTTTGAACGCCTGCAAAAAGCTGTCACAAGCTCTGTTAAACATCTGAATTTTTTCATCACTTAAATTTGACAGATATTTCTTAAACCTGTTTCGTATCGCTTCATTTACGGCTGAAAGGACTTCCCTTCCGTTATCCGTTAGTCTTATATACACCTTACGTCCGTCATCGTCTGAGGATGGGTATTCCTTTTTGAGATAGCCCTTATCCACAAGCTTTGAAACCCCTATGGAAAGAGTGCTTCCGCTTGAACCAAGGTGACTTTCAAGTTTTGAAATGGAGTCCATCTTGTTTTCTCCTATACAAAGCAGTAACTGAAACTGATTGACCGTAATATTATAGGGCAGCTTATTCATACCCTCATCCAATCCGTCAAGCTTACTGTTGATAATAAAATATCCTATATCCATAGCAAGGTTTTTAACATCGTCACTATAATCAACGTTATTACCATACCTCTTAGTTATAGCGGAAAAAAGAGTTTCACCCGGATCCTTAACCTGCTTCAGATAATTTACACCATTCCTGAAGGCAGTTTTTGTTTCCTCATCAAACATACTATACATCTCAGAAAGTCCTTCAATATATGCTCCTCCGATTTTTTTAAGCACATCCACTCCCTTATCTGATATAGTAAGATAAATGCGTCTTCCATCCTCACCGTTACCGGGGTGTTGTTTAATAACAAATCCTTTGGCTACAAGCTTATTGATTATAATAGATGTAGTACTTTTGCTAACCCTTAAATAGGATGCAATTTCCGATACGGTATGTATGCCCAGACATTCCAGTATAATAAGTATATCGACCTGCCTGTAACTTATACCTGACAGGTATATATTGATTTTTTTGTTTGTATCACTTCTTATTCTGAGTTCCCAGCCGATTTTAATCAGTTGAATCCATTTATCGGCAATAATATCAGGTGTACAAACTTCTGACATGGCCACACCTCCGTTATTAAAGTTTTACAGTAAAACTATTTTATAATAAAACAGTTTTACTGTCAATCATTTTTTTCATTCCATTATCTACAGCTGTAGAAGGGCATAAAAAAAGCACCAATCTTACATTTGGTGCTTTCAGCGTGTCGAAAAAGTCGACACGCTTGCAAGAAATGCTTGCATTTCTTGCAGTAGGGGTACTGACGTACCCACCTCTGCATCGCAAAGTTTGCGACCGCCCTTTGGGCGGCTTTTGCTAAAAGCAAAAGTGCTGTGAAAGTAGTGAACCGTTCCTCAAGGGGATAAAACCCCTTGAGAAACT
>CASFCZ010000022.1 GCA_949293325.1 uncultured Eubacteriales bacterium
AATTCTCCTACTCCCGTAGCAAGGTTCTGCATTTCGCCAAGTCCCTTATATACTTGTTCAAGTCTGTCACTTACAAGCTTAAAACTTTCTGTCATACGCTTATTTAAGGTGTCTTGCAGCTTTTCATCCACAACACCACGCATTTCATCAAGCTTCTGGGAGTTTTCTTCCTGTATGCCTCTGAGTCTGTTTTCAAGGGTATGTCTGATAAAATCAAGCTTTTGCTCTGTTTCCATGGAAAAGGTCTTAAATCTTTCTTCCTGTCTGGATTCGGAACTTTCCAGTCTTATTCTGAAATCCTCCTGTCGGTCAATGACGTTTTTTGAAAGAACATCCACCTGCCTGAACACTGCTTCATTCATATTCTTCTGCCCGGAATATATCATCTCTCCCATGTCCTTTATTCTTGAGGTCAGGTCTGTGTTCGGATTCTTCCTGAAAATCAGGACCATTTGTATCAGAATGACTGCTGCAAGCAATACTATAATTATAATGTCAGTCATTATAGCCTGCCTCCCTTGCAAGACAAACTATACGACTGCTGCCAAGGCGATCCGCACCAATGGAGAGAAATTTTTCTGCATCCTCAAGGGTGGATATGCCTCCAGCTGCCTTAATCTTAACATTTTTCCCAATATTTTTGCTGAACAGCTCAATATCAGAAAATGTAGCACCTGCCTTTGAAAATCCTGTGCTGGTTTTGATGTAATCCGCACCAGATTCAGTTACAACTTTGCATAGCTTTATTTTCTCATCATCCGTAAGAAGACAGGTTTCAATTATCACTTTAAGAAGTCTGCCATGACATCCCTCTTTAACCGTCTGTATATCCTTGAGTACAGCCTCATAGTTACCCATCTTTACCATGCCCAAATCTATTACCATATCTATCTCATCTGCTCCGTCTTTCACAGCCTCTGATGCTTCAAAAGCCTTTACGTCACTTGTGTGATAACCGTTTGGAAAACCTATTACCGTACACACTTTCATTTTATCTTCTACATAAGCCTTTGCCATTTTAACAAAGGTTGGGGGAATACATACGCTTGCACAGCCAAAAGCCACCGCTTCATCACAAAGTGTCATTATATCACTCCATGTAGCTGTCTGTTTCAATAATGTATGGTCAGTATGTGCCAATATATTTTTAATGTTCATTTTGCTTACCTCCGAAATAAATATGCTATTATTTTAACATATATTTTTGGCAATTTCCACAAAAGGAAACACAAAATTCAATTTAAATTGAACACATATAAGTCTATTGATATAATTAAATAAAAAGGAGGTATTTTATGAAAAAGTTTATTGCACTTATACTTTCAGGAATGCTTGCCGTTGCCGCAACAGCACCTGTCAGTGCGTATGTACTTACACCAGCATTTCCGGGTGCTGAAGGTGGAGGTAAGTATACAACAGGTGGCAGAGGAACAAGGGTGTATATTGTAACTACCCTTGAGGACTATGCCGAAGGTGAGGAACCAATCAAGGGATCTCTCCGCGATGCAGTAAGCGAGGATAACCGTATCATTGTATTTGATGTATCAGGTGTTATCAATTTAAAGGAAACATTAAGGATAAACTGCAAAAATATTTCCATATTAGGACAGACTGCTCCCGGAGACGGAATTACGGTAAGTGGATATGCAACCAATGTAAGTAACAGTGAAAATGTTATTATCAGATATATGCGTTTTCGTCCCGGTGCTGATAATGTATATAAAGGGGACTCAATGGATGCCCTGTGGGGACGCAGTATGAAAAACTTTATTGTTGACCATGTATCAACAAGCTGGTCCACAGATGAAACCATGTCTCTGTATCGTGCAGAAAATATGACCGTACAATGGTCAATTATTGCAGAAAGTCTTACCATGAGCGGACATACAAAGGGTAGACACGGATATGGTGCTATTATGGGAGGAGTAAATACAACCTACCACCATAATCTTATTGCCAATCATACTTCAAGAAATCCTCGTATGGGCGGAGGTACAGTTGAAGCTGATGATAACGACCACATTGCCCACTTTGACATGCGTAATAATGTGATATACAATTGGGGCTTTAACTCCTGTTACGGGGGAGGACGCAGTGAGGCAAACTTTGTATATAACTATCTTATTCCCGGACCGGGAACACGCCAGGAGGTTGCCTCCAGACTTATGGACGCAGGCGAAAAGGATAAACCCGGCAGTTTCTTCCTTAAAGGCAATGTACTTGCAGGAAATGAAGAGGTAACTGCTGATAACAGCAAAGGAATTTATATATCTGAATCTAGTGCTCCTTATACAACCATATCAGACACACCTTTTCTTATGGATGGAATAAAGACCCGCAATCTTACCACAGATACTGCCGAGGATGCATATACAAAAGTACTTGCCATGGCAGGCGCTACACTTCCACGCAGGGATGCGGTAGATGCCAGAATTATAAATGAAGTAAAAAACGGCACAGGCGAGTTTGCTAACAGACATGAGGAGGTTGGCGGATACCCATATACTGAAAGTGTTCTTCGTGATCCTACATTAGATGCAGACAGAGATGGTATACCTGATAAATGGGAAATGGCCAACGGACTCAATCCGGATGATCCAACTGACAGTCAGAAATTTGCTCCTGACGGATATACCTATATTGAAATATACGCAAACTCTCTGGTAGATATGAATTATGTACCGGATAATCCGGATATATCCCTTACAGCTCCCGCAGACAATGCAGTGCTTCCATCAAATAAGCCTGTTGTTATTACAGCACAGGTTTCGGATGATGACGACATATCAAAAGTTGAGTTTTATAATGATGATGTTATTATAGGTACCGTTGAAACAGCGCCATATGAAATAAGTGTTGATTTGCCTGACGGAACATATAACATAAGTGCAAAGGCAACTGACAGCCAAGGGAATGCAACCCAGTCATTTGCCTCAACCATACATATTAATGATGCCCAGACACTTAATGACGGATGGGAAAGTATTGATATAGGTTCACCTGCAATACCTGGTAACGCAGTTATGAACGGCAATACAGCAACAATTAAGGGCTCGGGAAAATTACAGGCAGCAAGTGACAGTTTCCGTTATGCCTATACCACTCTTGAAGGCAACGGGGAGATTATTGCAAAGGTTGATGAAATGACTCCTGTTGACAACCATGCCTTTGCAGGTCTGATGATAAGAGATAACCTTGATGTTGACTCACAGACTGCCGCAGTAGGACTTTCATGGACAAAGGCATATCAGTGGAAGGAAACAGATCCTGAAACAGGTAAATCAACTACCTACTATCGTAACCCATGGTCTGCATATATGGCTGTACGCAGTCAGCAGGGAGGCAATTTGCCTGAACTTGGTGAAACTCTTGATTCACCTGAAAATGCCGAAAAGGCAGGTATCCCCCTTGTTAATGATATTCATCTTAAGGAGGAGGATACATGGCTCGGTTATTATCTTAAGCTTACACGTGAGGGCAATACATTTACTGCTTACTGTTCACCGGACGGTAACAACTGGACTGAAATAGGTTCAGCCCAGATTGAGATGTCAGATACTGTATACATTGGTCTTGCCGCCGATGGCAATAAAGTAACAAATCAACTGAATAACCTTAATACAGTAAGATTTTCTGACATAAGTGTAAATAAATATTAATCTCTGGGAGAGCAAATGCTCTCCCTTTTTAAATTAAATTGTAATATTAAATCTGTTGACTTTTTTTGCTTAATGGTTATAATATAAGTACGGTCTATCACCGTTGCTCCCATTAATGGGGGTGCAATGGTTTCGACGGGGATCTTGAATCAGGGATAGCCATTGATGCCGGGTAATCATCCAAACTGCCCAAAACTTTAAAAAATAAAAGACAACGATAGTTATCTTTTAGCTGCCTAATTTGGTGGCCGTCGACCTTAGGTATCTCGCTGCTTAAGTAATCGGCGTCGAACAGGCGAGGCACTTTTGCGACAAAGCTTTGCGTCGTAAAAAGAAATATGAAGCTACTAAGGGCTAAAGTATGTCTGTTTACGTTAGCCTGAGGGAATGTTAATTAACAGACTGTAATGGGAGAAGTCCTTGTGGATGGGTTTTCGGACGCGGGTTCGACTCCCGCCACCTCCACTATTTATAATAGTAGAAAATAATTACTGCTGTCATTAATTGATGGCAGTTTTTTCTTTTGTAAAAATTTTTATTGTATAATTTGCTGTTTTGCATTATTATTATAATATACGGTAAATAGGAGGGAAGAAAAATGAAGTATTGTAAAAAGTGCTTTAGGAACGTTCGTGAGGATGTAGATGTTTGCCCATTTTGCGGTGCACCCGGACTTGAAGAGTACGGCAGTAGCTCCAGCGGAGAAAATTTCAGCTGTTCGCGACCGATGGAGGTAAAAAGCAGTATTGAAGAAGAAGCAGAAGAACTGAAACCAAAAGATTATACACAGGATGCCTACAGCATGGATGATAATTCCCCCTTCAGCATACTCGATGATGTATCAGAAAGGGATGCCTATGGCAATGTCATAGATAACAGTGATGCATGTAACAAAGTAGGTACTGATGCCTATGGTAGTACCAAGCATAATGATGAAAACTGCGACAATGCTCCGGACACTCCCTCTGCTACAATGGTAACAAGGACTCTTACAATAGGAAATAATAATCCCAACAATAGGATGCGTGTAGAGTACCTTAGTATGCTGAAAAAGATTGATGGCATAACAAAGGAACGTATTGACGAGCTTATGAAAAGTTATGATGAGCAGCACAGCGGGCAAAATTTTAAAAAAACCATATACAGGACGTATACTACGGGAAATTCACAGAATGGACAAAGTGCCTATACCCCTGCCCTTATTATTACTATGATTATACTTGTTTTTGGTGTATTTTCACCAATCTTGGGTATAGTTATGTTTCTTTTTGCCCGAAAGTTTTTTAAAAAAAGTACTGATCCTAAGATACAAAAACTTTCCTCAGTTTCAACAGTACTTATAATACTCTTTATATTTTTACTGATTTTTATGAACTCAGGTATCATAAGTGCTTTCACAAATACATTTATATATAATATTTAATAAGGGGGATATTAATTGTTTAAATCTACTTTAAGAAGGAATTACCGTCATTTAAGGGACAGCTTACCTGATGATAAACGTCTTAGGGCCGAAAATATAATAGCTGAAAGGGTTATTTCAACACCGGAATTTACAAACTGTGATACACTTTTCACTTTTATATCTACAAAAAGTGAGGTATCAACTACACCTATTGTATCAAAAGCCCTGGAGCTTAATAAAAAACTGGCAGTTCCGCTTGTTACAGGTAAACACGATATGTGCTTTATTTACATAGATTCTCCGGAAGAACTTAAGGAAGGAAAGTTCGGAATACCTGAGCCTGAATACAGAGAGGATCGTATTGCTTTTCCTGATGATAAAAGTCTTATGCTTGTGCCTGGTCTTGCCTTTGATGCAGATATGAACAGGCTTGGTTACGGTGGCGGCTTTTATGATAAGTATCTTTCAAATTATGAAGATACCTTTACAATAGGTATATGTTTTCATATCCAGTATACTCAGGTACATTTACCCCATGACCCAACGGACATACCTGTTAAAATGTTTATTACGGAAAATATGATTAAAAGGAGTTAAAAATGAAAACTATTCAGGAAATAGGTGAACTTGCAGTTGCTGCAAAACGCAGTCTTGCAAAGCTTACTACAGAAGAAAAGAATAACATATTAGTTGCTGCTGCCAATGCTTTAAGGGAAAATTCTAAAATAATAATAGAAGCTAACAATCTTGATGTTGCAAATGCCAAGGAAAACGGTATAAAGGCATCACTTATTGACAGACTTACCCTTGATTTAAACAGGATAGAGGGTATGGCTGACGGCCTTGAACAAGTAGCAAAGCTCCCCGATCCTATTGGTGAGGTTATTAATATGAAGACTCTGCCAAACGGACTTACCGTGGGACAAAAAAGGGTGCCTATGGGTGTTATCGGTATTATTTATGAGGCAAGACCCAATGTTACCTCTGATGCCTTCGGACTTTGTCTTAAGGCAGGCAGTGCCGCAATCCTTCGTGGAGGTAAGGAGGCTATCAACTCCAACACTGAAGTAATAAAATTATTCAGAGAAGTAATTTCTTCTATGGGCTATGATGAAAACATAGTACAGCTTATTGAAGATACTTCAAGGGAAAGCTCCACTGCCATGATGCGTATGAACGGTTATATAGATGTACTTATACCAAGGGGCGGAGCAGGTCTTATTCAGTCTGTTATACAAAACTCTACTGTACCTGTAATAGAAACAGGTGTGGGCAACTGCCATGTATTTATAGACGAAAGCGCCGATATTGACAAGGGCGTGGCAATAATAGTAAATGCAAAGGCTCAGAGACCAAGTGTTTGTAATGCAGCTGAAACTTTACTTGTACATAAAAATATAGCGGCTGATTTTCTGCCAAAGGCTGCTACTGCCCTTAGGGAGAAAAATGTAGAGCTGAGATGTGATGAAATTGCAGCAAAATATGTAGGAGATTGTGTGCCTGCCACTGAAAGTGACTGGGCGACGGAATTTTTGGACTACATACTTGCAGTTAAGGTTGTAAATGATTTTGATGAGGCACTGGAGCATATTGTAAAATATTCAACAGGTCATTCTGAGGCAATAGTAAGCGAAAATTATACTAACTGCCAAAGGTTTTTAAATGAAGTGGATTCTGCGGCAGTATATGTAAATGCTTCCACACGTTTTACTGACGGAAACGAATTTGGCTTTGGCGCTGAAATAGGAATAAGCACGCAAAAACTTCATGCAAGGGGTCCCATGGGTCTTAAGGAACTTACCACAACCAAGTACATTATCTATGGTAACGGTCAGATAAGAAAGTGACATTAAAGGGCAGATGTGTAATCTGCCCTTTCAGACTGTCAATAAACCTATAAAACGGTTGACTTTTTGAATTAAATTAATATCTAGCCTGCATTTTCAGGCAACTTAAAGCGTCGCAGACTTTAATCCGCAGGACGGGCTTTGCCCGTTCGAGGGTATAACAAGAGTGTCGAGAAGAGGTTTATGACCTCTTTGAGGCACGGGTTGTTACTTCAATGGTGGGTACGTCAGTACCCCTACTGCAAGAAATGCAAGCATTTCTTGCAAGCGTGTCGACTTTTTCGACACGCTGAAAGGGCAGATGATTAATCTGCCCTTTATTTATCTGAATGTGACTGTTATATTTCCTTCCCCTAATGCTTCTGACAGCTGGGTTGGATTCTCCACATAGCCAATTGGTGTATAGGAATAAGGAGTAGAAAAACTCTCGTAAAAGAGTACCAGACAATCGTTGCCATATAGCATTATATCACCACTGTTTATATATTCAACCTGACTGCCTGATGCAGGGAATACTATATCATTGAAATAAAAATATTTTTCATTGCCATTTAGTTCCTCCATATCAATAGTAAGGGGCAGTTGCTCTAAAAACATATTTCCTGCCGGATTATCATATATTGTGGCATTAAAGTTTCTACCTTCTGCAACAATAGTAATATTTCTGTCTGGTTCTGTTTCTGTTGTTATTTCTGTTGTTTCTGTAGTTGTTTCTACAGTAGTAGCAGTTGAACTTTCACAGGGAAATACAAAACTACCGTCAAGAGTTTTTTGAATAATAAGTGTGCAGTCAAAGGCGCTAAGTATGCCGTTATTATCCAAATCCAATATGTTTAATTCATTTTCTACAGGCAATACATAGCTTCTATCAAGTATTTTTTGCTGAAGAAGCGTGGCATCATTTGCCGTAATATATCCATCGCCATTGGAATCACCATAATTATACCCATAGGTTTGTACAACGCATAAAATCAATGCCACACAAAATATTAAATATCCTGATATTCTTTTCATAAAAATAACCTCCTGTCTTTACTTAAGTAAATTATAACAGAAGGCTACTTATCAAACAAATACTTATATTATATAGATTTCTATAAATAAAAATTATAGATTAATCATTGTAAGAATCGTATCGTTCATTCCTTTCTCTCAGCTCATACTTATCCATAAGTACTTCCCTTGGCTGGCTGCCATTGGAAGGTCCAAGTATTCCCCTTGATTCTAAATCTTCAATGATTCTGGAAGCTCTGTTAAAGCCAATCCTAAAATTACGCTGGACTTTACCCGCTGATGCACACTTAGGGTTGTTTACTATCCAGCTAAGTACCTCCTCTGTAAGGGGATCTTCACCATCACTGCTACCGCCGCCTGTAATAGTTGCTCCTGCATTATTGATTTCTTTAATAATATTTTCATCATAAACAGGGTCATCAACTTTAATATAATTTACTACTCTTTCCACCTCGTCGTCGGTGATAAAGGCACCCTGTATACGCATTGGCTTAGGCATATCCGAGGTTTTAAAAAGCATATCACCCTTACCAAGAAGTTTTTCTGCTCCTGTAGAGTCAAGTATTATCCTTGAGTCCATTGAACCTGATACCTTAAAGGCAATTCTGGATGGAACGTTAGAGCGGATAAGACCTGTAAGTACGTCAGCAGATGGTCTCTGGGTAGCAAGTACAAGGTGCATACCTGCCGCCCTTGCCTTTTGTGCAAGACGACATATAGAGGTTTCTATCTCCTTACCAACCACCATCATAAGGTCCGCAAGCTCATCAATAATAATAACTATCTGACTGAGTTTATCTTCTTCACTTACCTTTTGATTATAGCCTTCAAGATTACGTGTACCTGTCTTTGCCAGAAGTTTATAACGTCTTTCCATTTCAATAACAGCCCAATTAAGGGCACCTGCTGCCTTTTCGGGTTCAGTCACTACGGGTAATAACAGATGTGGTATATTGTTATACACACTAAGTTCAACCATCTTTGGGTCTACCATTATCATCTTTACCTCATCTGGTGTTGCCTTATAGAGGATACTCATAATAAGGGTGTTGATACATACACTTTTACCTGAGCCGGTGGTACCTGCCACAAGAAGATGGGGCATCTTTGCAAGGTCGGCAACAGTAACACTTCCTGTAATGTCCTTTCCAAGTCCAAAGGCAATTTTAGATTTGAATTTCTGGAACTGTTCACTCCTTAATACCTCGCTAAAGTATACACTTTCACGGGTATCATTTGGTATTTCTATACCTATAAGACTTTTTCCTGGAATAGGTGCCTCAATAATAATACTTTCTGCTGCCATGGCAAACTTAATATCATTTTCAAGGTTTGTAACGGCACTGACCTTTGTACCTGTACTTGGAACAAGTTCATATCTTGTAACAGTAGGACCGATACTTATATTTTTAACCTTTGCATCTACTTTGAATATAGCCAGGGTTTCCTCCAGCTTTCTGGACTTTTCAAATATTTCTTCCCTTGTTTTTTCCTTTGTATGATTATCATGGACGCCCAAAAAACTTAGCTTTGGAAATTTGTATCTGGTCTTTTTCTTATCGGTTTCCAGTTTATCAACAAGTTTTGTCTTTTCCGCTGCAAATATTTCGGGCTCTTCTGAATCGGCATAGGGCGTTGTTTCCCATGGCGGAAGATCTTCTTTTTCCTCAGCAGATATAGTCTCAGGTTCTGTTGTTTCATCTTCCTTTGTCTGCTGTATTCCCAAGGAATTTTCAAAAGTGTCGGAGGGCAATTCAACATCTATATCATGTTTTTTTATTTCAGGGATTGTAGATACATTTTCCCTGGTGCTGAATATATCCATCAATCTTGAAATATCTTCATCACTATCTGTATCGTTAATACGGCCTTTGTATGTACCTTCAGATGCAGTTGCTATTATAGATATTTTGCTATCCTTTTTATCACCCTTTACAATATCTACTGTCAGAACCTTTCCCTTATCATCATGTATTGGTTCCTTAGACACTGGTTCAGGCTTCTTCTCCACTGTTTCTTCTCTATGTCTGACACGTTTTTTTACTTCAGGTTCATATTCCTCATAATCTTCATAATCCTCATCACTCTCATCATAGTAATAATCTATGTATTTATCCTTGATAGCAGCCACCCAGGCTCTTATTTTGCCAACAAGTCCAAGCAGGGATCCTCCGCTTATAAGCATTATCATTATAATAGTTATAAGAGTCAAAATAACATAACTGCCAACTGTGCCTACAAGCTTGTAAAGGCCATAAAACAAAAGCCCTCCGATAAGTCCTCCGTTTGTCAGTGCACCGTGATTATAGTTATATGTTATAAACTCGCCAAAGCTGACTCCCCCATACTGTGCCATACCTCCAACACCATGCACTATTGAAATTATTGCCAGAAACAGTACTATCGAAAAGACTGCCCTGAATCTGAATACATTATAATCCTTTTCTACAGCCAGATAAATGGTTCCTGCCATAAGCATAGTAGGCAGTATCCATGCCCCTATACCCAGTATACCCAACAGCATATCAGCCATAAATTTACCTATTATACCTGCACCGTCTGAGTTACCAAGGAATAAAAAAGCATACAATAATACAGCTATTGCAGCCATAATAAGCATTACAAATTCCTTACGCATACCATCTTTAACAGGAAGTTTATTTTTTGTTGACCTTAAGTTATTAGATTTATTATTAACAGAGCCTGACTTTTTTGCGGAACGTCTTCCGGTAGCAGAATTGCTTTTTCTTTTGTCAGCCACGGTATTAACCTCCTTACAGACTTATCAAAGTCCTGTCTATCTAGGATATTATACCACAAATATTACTCAACAACAACATAAAATTAACCCTATACAATATAGTGCAAAAACAAACATTAAATGCACTTTTTATATAATACTTGCAAAAAAATATTTTATGTGCTATTATTAATTAATAGCAATACTATTTTAAAGGTATATGCTTTATATCAGCTATGTATAAGACTTTTTGTCTATATGCTGCGCACTATCTGTTATTTTGGAGGAGTGAATACTTTGGATAATAATTTTTTAGGTATCCGCATAGGTATTATCGGCGGAGGTCAGTTAGGAAAAATGATGATACAGGAGGCAAAGAAAATGTCGTTTAATATCACCATTTTAGATCCCACTCCCGACTGTCCAGCCCACAGCATAAGTGACAGACATATAGTCGCAGAGTTTAATGATAAAGAGGCAATAAGGCAGCTTGCAAATGAATGTGATGTTGTTACATACGAATTCGAGCATATTGACGCTGAAGTTTTAAATGAATTGGAAAAAGAGGGGTATAAGATATATCCTACTGCTTCAAGTCTTAAAATAATCCAGAATAAATATACTCAAAAACAGCTTCTTAAGGAGGATGGCCTTCCTGTTCCTGAATTTATGTATATATCTTCTCCTGAGGATATGTACAGAGCAGGAGAAGTTTTTTCTTATCCATATATGCTTAAGGCATGTACAGGAGGTTATGACGGAAAGGGCAATGCACTTGTTGAAAGTAAAGAAAAGGTAGCCGAAAGCTATGCACTTCTTGGCAACGGTACTATTCCTCTTATGGCAGAAAAACTTGTTGATTTTTGTATGGAAACATCTGTCCTTGCATGTCGCGGACTTAATGGAGACATTGCCGTATATCCTGTAGGGGACAACAGACACGTTAATAGCATTTTACACGAAACCGTTGTTCCTGCTGATATTACCTCTGAAGCATCTCAAAAGGCAATGAATGTGGCTAAGCGGGTTATGGAGGTCTTTGATGGTATAGGTATGTTTTGTGTTGAAATGTTTATTACCAAAGACATGGATGTACTTGTAAATGAAGTTGCTCCACGTCCCCACAATTCCGGACACTATACAATTGAAGGTTGTGTAACTAGTCAATTTGAAAATCACATCAGAGCCATAACAGGTCTGCCCCTTGGAGATACTTCCCTCAGATGTCCTACTGTAATGATAAACATTTTGGGAGAAGATGGTAAGGAAGGAAAAGCAAGGTTATATGGACTTGATAAAGCACTTGCCCTTAAGGACACCCACGTACATATATATGGCAAGTCAACTACCAAGCCACGAAGAAAAATGGGGCATATTACAGTATGTGCACCTACAGTGGAGGAAGCTTTATTACAGGCTGAGCAAGCATATAACTATATATCCGTATCTACGGAGGAGTAAAATCAGGAGGTGTTGTTTATGGCAGATGTTGGTATAATAATGGGCAGTGACTCTGATCTTCCGGTAATGGCAGAAGCTGCCAAAGTTCTGGATGAGTTTGGTGTAAAGTATGAACTTACTATAGTATCCGCTCACCGCACTCCAGACAGAATGTATGATTATGCCAAAACCGCTTCACAAAGAGGTATTAAGGTAATAATAGCAGGTGCAGGGGGTGCGGCACATTTGCCTGGCATGACTGCTGCAATAACCACACTGCCTGTTATAGGTGTACCTGTAAAGACAAGGGCTTTAAGCGGAGTAGACTCCCTTTATTCAATAGTACAGATGCCCGGTGGTATACCTGTTGCTACAGTAGCAATTAACGGAGCTAAAAATGCAGGTCTCCTTGCTGTACGTATGCTTGCAGCATTTAATGAGGAACTTGCAGATAAGTTAAAGGCTTATATGAAGGAACTTGAGGAATCAGTACTTGTTAAAGCCGATAAATTGGAAAATATAGGATTTGAAGCGTATTTAAATCAGTAATTATATTTATTTCTTAAAGGAGCTACTATTATGGAAAAAGACTTTGAAAATCAGGATAGCATGCATTATATTAAAATAATTGGTTCAAACATCAGATTTGAGCGTAAAAAACGTAATCTTACCATTGAGGATCTGGCGGAGATCATTGGAATGGCACCGGGCTTCCTTGGTCTTATTGAAAGGGGTCAGAGAGGTACCAGCATTAAAAATCTTGTTAAGATAGCTGACATCTTTTCTCTTTCACTGGATCAGCTTATTACCATTGATCTGCGTAGCCTTGAGCTTAACGGTATGAGAGAACCTGGTGCTGCACGAAAGGCACGTACTGCAAAGCTATCTACCCTTAACAGCCTTACTAAGAGTATGTCTGAAGCAGAGCTTGAGTACCTTATAGCTAATATAAAAGCATTGCGCAAGCTTACACGTAATGCAGCTAAGGAAGAAATAATCTGATATATTTTTTAAACCCACAAAAAAAATTCCTTGTCATTCCATTTAGTGTGGCAAGGAATTTTTTATGCAATAATTCAATGTCTGTATTTTTCTCTGGTTGCTATTCCACCCCTTATATGTCTTTCTGCCTTATTTATCTCAAGTATCTTACCTGCTTCCCTAGCGAGAACCGGATTAATTACATTGAGCCTGTCTTTAACATCCTTATGTACTGTACTTTTACTTATGCCAAAACGCTTTGCAGCCTCCCTGACAGTTGCCTTTGTTGCAATTATATATTCCCCGATTTCAATGGCTCTTTCTTCAATATAGGCTTTCATGGAAGCCCTCCTTAATGTTTGCTCCTAATATTTATATGAGTGTCAGCTGCAAATTAGGACAATAAAACACCCCCTTTACTATTTAAATTTAAAATGCTATTATATATACAAGCGTTATAACTTTTCCATAAATTGACCAATTACATATTAGTATAAAATTCCGACATAAACAAATACTAGCTACATCAGTTAAATTTGTTATGTAGGAGGAAATGTTGTGAAAGCAACCGGTATTGTTAGAAGAATAGATGATCTTGGAAGGGTTGTTATACCCAAGGAAATTAGACGCACCTTAAGGATAAGGGAAGGAGATCCCCTGGAAATATACACCGACAGGATGGGTGAGATTATATTAAAAAAATACTCTCCTATAGGTGAACTGGGGGCCTTTGCTAAGGAATACGCAGAAAGCCTTGCACAAAATGCAGGCAAAATAACCTGTATTGTTGACAAAGATCAAATAATAGCAGTAAGCGGCGGTAATAAAAAGGAGTTTATGGAAAAGCATATCTCAAGTGAACTTGAACAGGTTATAAATTCAAGAAATACTCATATTGCCGAGCGCAGTGATAGTAGCTTTGTACCTATTCTGGCTGATGAGCCTGAAAAAGAGTTGTACAATCATGAACTTATTACACCTATTATCTGTGAGGGAGATGTACTTGGTGCTGTAGTAATGTTAAGCGATGATGAACGTATGGGTGAGGTAGAGGGAAAGCTTGCAAGGACAGCCGCAGGCTTTTTAGGAAAACAAATGGAACAGTAAAGGATAGGCAGGATATGGGCATATGCCTGTACCTGCCTTAAATAAAAAAATGGAAGCAGAGAAAAGATCAGTCACATATAATAATAAACAAATTACATATTATCTTACAAGAAAAAGGGTAAAAAATATTAATCTCCATATCCGTGCAAATGACGGTACCGTTCAGGTATCCGCTTCAAAATATGTAAATACAGGAATAACAGATAACTTTGTTATTGATAACGGAGCTTTTATTTTAAGGGCACTGGATAACTATCAAAAAGAGCAAAGTAAAAAAAGCCGTATTACACTTAATGCCATAACTGATGGTAGCAGAGTACTTATATTTGGCAAAGAGTTAACCGTTAAATTTTGCTATGATAATATCAAAAAAGTAGACTTAAATGAAGAATATATTATTATTCACTCCTTTGATAACCATAGTAAAACATATGATGACTGGCTTAATGAAACGAGAATTTCAGTATATACTCAGGCAATAGATAAATACCTGCCGCTATTTATTAATTTTTGCAGCTGTAGGCCTCAGCTTATTATAAAACATTCTGTTTCAAAGTGGGGCTATTGTAATATAGCAAAAAATGTGATTATGCTCAACAAGCAGCTTATATCAACACCGCTGCCTCTCATTGAGTATGTTGCTCTACACGAACTGACACATCTTATTTATCAGGATCATTCACCATCTTTCTGGAAAGCTATGGAAATGGTTATGCCTGACTGCCGTCGGCGGCGTAGAGCATTAAAAGACTATTCTTTTCTGCTATAACGATGTATTAAATATTAAGAAAATATAATTTAAGGGAGTTGAACGTATGCAGAAATATCTTATAGTAGTAGATATGCAAAATGACTTTGTATATGGCTCTCTTGGCAGTAATGCTGCACAAGAGATAGTTGACAGAGTTACAAAGAAGGTATCTGAATTCAAGGGCAGGGTAATATTTACCATGGATACTCATCACGAAGATTATCTTAATACACAGGAAGGCAAAAACTTGTCTGTAAAGCATTGTATTGAAAACACTGAGGGTTGGAAAATCATTGAACCTCTCAGGCAATATGCCGTTGAGTGCTTTAAAAAGCCTACATTTGGCAGTATTGAACTCGCCGAAAAGCTCTCTAAAGAAAAGGATATAGAAAGTATTGAGATTATTGGTGTGTGTACCTCAATATGTGTAATAAGCAATGCAATGATATTAAAGGCATTCATGCCTGAAACAAAAATAAAGGTAACTGCCGATTGTTGTGCCTGTATAAGTGAGGAAAGTCATCAGGCAGCATTGAAGGCAATGGAAACGGCACAAATAGAAATTGTGAGGTAATATTATGCAAACACAGGATATGTCACGTAATCTGACAATGATTATGGATCTTTATGAAATGACCATGAGTAACGGCTATTTTAAGGAACATAACAAAGGCTCAAGGGTAGTATTTGATGTTTTTTACAGAAAAAATCCAGACAATGGAGGCTTTGCAATTTTTGCGGGACTTGAGCAGGTAATAGATTACATACTTGGTATACATTTTGATGAAGAAGATATTGAATATTTCAGAGGACTTAATATATTCAGTGAAGACTTTTTAAGCTATCTGAAGGATTTTAAATTTACAGGTGACATTTATGCTTTTCCAGAGGGTACTGTAATGTATCCTAATGAACCAGTTATTACTGTAGTAGCACCTCTTATAGATGCACAGCTTATTGAAACTGCACTTCTTTTACAGGTTAATCATCAGTCCCTTATTGCTACCAAAACAAGGCGTATTGTAAATGCGGCAGGAAACAGAGCGGTATCTGACTTTGGTGCAAGACGTGCACACAACATGGATGCAGCTGTATACGGAGCAAGAGCGGCATATATCGGGGGAGCCTCCTCCACCGCCACTGTACTTGCAGGTAAAATGTTCGGTATACCGGTAAGTGGCACAATGGCTCACAGCTGGGTAATGTTTTATAAAGATGAATTTGATGCATTTAAAAGATATGCTGAACTTTATCCTGACAACACGATACTGCTGGTGGACACATACGATGTTATTGAAAGCGGTATTCCCAATGCCATAAGGGTGGCAAAGGAAATCCTTGAGCCAATGGGAAAAAGACTTAAGGGCATAAGAATAGACAGCGGCGACCTTGCCTACCTTAGTAAAAAGTCACGTAAAATGTTGGATGAAGCAGGTCTTAATGATTGCAGTATTGTTATTTCTAATAGCCTTGATGAATTCACCATCACCTCTCTTATTAATCAGGGAGCAAAGGTTGACAGCATGGGTGTGGGAGAAAGACTTATTACAGCCAGGTCAGAGCCAGTATTCGGTGCAGTATATAAACTTGCAGCAGTTGAAGAAAATGGTGTATTTGAACCAAGAATTAAAGTTTCTGAAAATGTAGAGAAAATTACCAATCCGGGGCTTAAAAAAGTATATCGTATATATGACAGTCTGGGAAATGCCGTTGCAGACTTAATTGCAAAGGCAGATGAAACAGTGGATTTGTCCCATCCATTCAGATACATTGATCCTAAAAAACCATGGAAAAATCGGTACTTTGAAGGTTTTACCGCAAGGGAATTACAAGTTCCTGTTATTCTTGGAGGTAAGGTCGTATATGAAAGAAAAACTGTCCAGGAAATAGCAGAATATGTAAAACAACAACTTAATAACGAAATATGGGTTGAGGAACAAAGGTTTGAAAATCCACATATTCATTATATGGATATGACTCCTGATTATTATGAAATGAAAATGGAACTTCTTAATGATTCCAGAAAATCCATAAATTAAAAGATAAGAGCTGCGTACAAAACAGAAATACCTGTTCATTTGTATGCAGCCTTATTTTTTAATCTAAAATAAAATAGGTCGCCTTTTTATAGGCGACCCATAAAATTGTAAACTTATCCTTGTACAGGGAAAGTAACGTTTGTAAGTATTTTTGTTAATATCATAGACGCATCATTGGCAGTAATATCACCATCTCCGTCAACATCTGCATGGGCAACTGCCTCAGGTGCAAGGTTTGCTGCGGCTGCATCAACAGAATGAAGAAGAACAAGTGCGGAGTCATTTGATGTAAGCTTGCCGCTTAAATCAGCATCACCCCAAGGTGAATAAACTTCTCCTGATCCTGTAAAGCCAATATAGTAGAGGCATATTTTTGAACCGCCGGAATACATATAATAAGTTTGACCGGCTTGAACCTGTGTCCTTATTATATCATAACTTGTATCTGATGTAAGGCTACCTATTGAATTAATTATATTTCCACTGCCATCGGTTATATAAGTGATTTTACCTGCGTTTGTCTTTGCTGCAACGGTAAATATACCGTTAGTTTCAGGGACAAATTTGATAAATGCACCACTTACAGGAATGCGATCCTTTGTAAGGTCAGACTGAGGATTTAAACCCTCAGAATTTTTAGGATCGGCAGTACCCTGTACCCAGTCGCTGAGTGCGTATGTCTTAT
>CASFCZ010000023.1 GCA_949293325.1 uncultured Eubacteriales bacterium
CCCTTGTATGAATACTGCTGCCATTAATACCCACAATTTTATCCCCTGGCTGTATACCTGCTTCCTGAGCAGGGTAGCCATCAAGGACAGATTCAACGGTATTTGTGTAAATACCCGTTGACATGGACAGGAAGGTAAGAAGGGCAAGGGCAAGAATAAAGTTCATAAAAGGTCCAGCAACAGCAATCAATATCCTTTTATAAACACTTGCATCATTAAAGCCTATCTTGTTGCTGTCCTGTGGTTTTTCATCCGCCATCCTGCAATATCCACCAATAGGCAGTATACGCAGAGAATACATTGTATCACCGTGTTTAAAGCCAAAGAGTTTTGGACCCATACCCACAGCAAACTCCTCAATATAGACGTTGCATAGTTTTGCCATAATAAAATGACCCCACTCATGTACAACAACTATAACAGTAAATATGATCAAAGTTATGATCAGTGACATTAAATCACCTCTTAAAAATTAGTTGAGCCTGTAAACATACTCCCTGGCAAAGCTGTCTGCCTCAAGTACATCCTCCAGACTATAGTCATATTTAACAGTATATGCACCCATAGTCCTTTCTATAAGGGCAGGAATATCGTTAAAGCTTATTTTCCCATCAAGAAACAGCGCCACGGCAGCCTCATTGGCTCCGTTAAGGACAGCAGGCATTGTGCCACCTGTTTTAATTGCCTCAAAGGCAAGGGCAAGACATCTGAACACCTTTAAATCAGGTTTTTCAAAGGTCAGGTCATTGTGCTCGAAAAAGTTAAGTTTCGGAAATGAGTTCTTTATCCTCTTTGGGTATGTGAGAGCATACTGGATAGGCACTTTCATATCTGGTACACCAAGCTGAGCAATAACTGCACCATCCTCATACTCCACCATGGAATGTACTATGCTCTGGGGATGTACAACTACACATATCCTGTCCAGCTCCACGTTAAATAGCCACTTTGCCTCAATAACTTCCAATCCCTTATTCATCATTGTAGCAGAGTCAATGGTTATTTTTTTCCCCATTGACCAATTAGGATGGGCAAGTGCCTCCTGTAACGTCACATTACTTAAATCACTTCTGCCTCTGAAGGGGCCTCCTGAGGCTGTAAGCCATATTCTCTCTATCTTATTCATTCCATTACCCTGAAGGGACTGGAAAATTGCAGAATGTTCACTGTCAACAGGGTACATATTTACGCCCTTTTCCTTAACCAGTTTCATAACCAGTTCCCCTGAGGTCACAAGTGTTTCCTTGTTTGCAAGGGCAATATCCTTACCTGCCTTAATAGCCTCAACTGTAGGTCTTAAGCCAATATTTCCCACAACGGAATTGACTACGGTATCGGCATCCGGGTGAGTTGCAGCTGCAATAAGCCCATCCATTGAGCTTACAACCTCTATATCCGTATCCTTAAGACGAGCCTTTAAATCCAAAGCACATTTCTCATCCATTATGCAGACCATTTTGGGTTTAAACTCCCTTGCCTGCTTTTCCAGAAGCTCTACATTACGGTTTGCAGTAAGAGCTACTATATTTATTCCGCCGATTTCACGTACCACTTCCAGGGTCTGTGTACCTATAGAACCTGTTGAACCTAAAACCGTTATATTTTTTGCCATGGTAAACCTCCTAGCCCACAAGACGGAGCATAATATATACAGCAGGGGCTGTAAAAAGCACGCTGTCAAATCTGTCCAGCACCCCTCCATGTCCCGGCATTATCTTGCCGAAATCCTTTATCTTTGTAAATCGCTTAACAGAGGATGCCGCAAGATCTCCCAGCTGGGAAAAGGCCGCACCTACAGCACCTATAACGCCGAATATGATAATTACATAAGTCAGCTCTCTGTGAAATACGCCGCCAAGGTCAGCTATTCCGTAAATAACAGCAGCAAATACCATATTAAGGGCGGCACCGGAAACAACTCCCCCTATTGCACCCTCTACGGATTTTTTAGGTGAAATTACAGGAGCAAGCTTGTGCCTTCCGAAGGCCGAACCGGTAAAGTATGCACCTGTGTCGCTGCCCCAGGCACAGATAAAAGGTACCCATACCATAGCTGCACCTATGGCCTCCATGGATCTTATCAAAAAAATATCAGTCATAAGATAGCCCACGTATAAAAAGCCGAACATTGCCATACATCCGTCATAAATGCTGTTTGTATTGTGTTTAAAAATAAGTATAACCATAATACAAAGCATTGCAACCGTAATCATTATCTGAAAGGTATCAGGCATTCTTACAAGCAAAATATAAGCTACCTGGGTAAGAAAACCTACAACATGGACAGCCTTTATCTTTTTTGATACTGCCATATAAAACTCAAACATACCTATAAGTGACACCACAGCAATGGCTGCCTGAAGATAAATGCCACCCATTACCACAAAAAATACAAGTATCGGCAAACCGATTATCGCCGAAATTATCCTTACTGCCATTATTACTTACCCTCATTTCTGCCGCCGAAACGCCTGTCCCTGTTCTGATAGGCAGATATGGCGGTTTTTAAATCATCTATTGTAAAATCAGGCCAGAGTTTATCTGTAAAATAAAACTCCGAATAGGCGGACTGCCATGGCAGGAAGTTACTGAGCCTATACTCACCGCTTGTTCTTATGATAAGCTCTGGATCAGGCACACCTGCCGTATCAAGGTGATCCGATATAAGTTCTTCTGTTATTTCCTCAGGCTTAATCCTGCCCTCTTTCACCTCATTGGCTATATCAGCAAAGGCACGGCGTATTTCATCTCTTCCGCCATAATTAATGGCTATATGCAGATTAATACCCGGCTTGTCCTTGGATATTTCCTTAAGGAGTTTGATATTATCCTGAATATCCTGATCAAGAACTGTAAGGTCTCCAACGGAATCTATCTTGAGCCTGCTGTTTTCATTATCATCAATATAATCCTGTATGTATTCACGCATCAGGTTCATAAGGCCGGATACTTCATCCTCGGCACGCTTCCAGTTTTCCGTTGAAAAGGCGTATACGGTAATATGCTCAATACCCATACCGTCTGCATCCTTCAACAGTTTGTCCAGTGCCTCTGCGCCCTTTCTGTGACCCAGTACTCTGGGCAGGAAACGTTTTTTTGCCCATCTGCCGTTTCCATCCATAATTATACCTATATGCTTTGGTATCTCTTTACCCATGACAACCTCCATCCCGGTTAAAAGTTAATTGGTTTAATAATAAATATCGAGTAGGCGATATACACCTACTCGTTTAAATTTACTCGCCTTATAAAAATCAAATGGACATAATATCCTTATTCTTAAGCTCAATAAGCTTATCTATATCAGCAACATACTTATCGGTGAGCTTCTGTATCTCAGTTTCAAGATTTTTCAGCTCGTCCTCTGTTACTTCGCCACCCTTTTCAAGCTTCTTAACGCTGTCAATGGCATCTCTCCTGATATTTCTGATAGCTACCTTAGAGTCCTCGCCCTTCTTTTTAATGTCCTTGGTAAGACTCCTACGTCTTTCCTCTGTAAGCTCAGGGAAAACAAGGCGGATAACCTTGCCGTCATTTGATGGATTAATACCCAGATCTGAGCCGTTAATTCCCTTTTCAATAGCCTTAAGTGTAGTTGCATCATAAGGAGAAATAACAATAACCCTTGCCTCCGGAGTGGATATGTTTGCAAGCTGATTAATAGGCATTTCAGTACCATAGCACTCTGCCGTTATCTTGTCAAGAACATGGGGGTTAGCCCTGCCTGCCCTTATTGTCTTAAGCTCACTGTCAAGATTATTAACCGTTTTTACCATTTTTTCTTCAAAAGCCTTAGTATGTGTAGACATATTCAATACCTCCAAAAATAATTTTATTATACGGTAACGGTTGTACCGATTTTTTCACCCTTAGCAGCTCTTACAATGCCGTTTTCCTGGGCAAGAGCAAATATTTCAACAGGTATACCCTGTTCATAGCAAAGGTTGGCTGCGGCAATATCTATTACCTTAAGATTTTTTTCGATTATATCCTTACATGGTATCTCAGAAAACTTTTTTGCATCAGGATTTACGGCAGGATCACTGTCGTATACCCCATCAATATTTTTAGCAAAGAGTATCGCATCTGCATTAAGCTCCGACGCCCTAAGGGCTGTAACGGTATCCGTAGAGAAGAAAGGATGACCTATACCTCCCGCAAAAATAAGGATTACACCCTTATCAAGGAGCTTGTTTGCCCTGTCCTTTGAAAAGAGTTCAGTAATATTTCCTACGGCAAAGGGAGTCATTACAACTGCCTCCATGCCCTTCTGACGGCAGAAATCAGCAACATATACGGCATTCATTACAGTAGCAAGCATACCTATCTGGTCTGCTTTTACCCTGTCCATTTCGGGATTGGCACTTCTGCCTCTCCAGAAGTTACCGCCGCCTATTACCAGGGTTACCTGAGTACCGTTTTTCCTGACTTCCTTTATCTGATCAACAATACTGCCTATTGTTTTATTATCAAAGCATTTACCACTATCGGCAGCCAATGCCTCACCGCTTAACTTAAGCACGACTCTTTTGTACATTATAACACTCCTTCCGTTAAAAATAATATAACATATTTCACTTACTTTGACTAGCTTTTTTTAAAAATTCTGCTTATTTTTTATATACAGAATTTACATAACCCTGTTGTTTTCTGCAATAATGGCATTTCCCGTAACAAGGTCATCGGGGGTGGTTATTTTGATATTATTATAATCACCCTTTACAATCCTTACATTAAAGCCGTACTTTTCAGCAACGGAAGCATCATCTGTACCCAAAAATCCATCCCTTTGTGCATTGTCGTATGCCTTCATAATAAGGTCATACCTGAATGCCTGAGGGGTCTGGGCAAGCCACAGGGTTCTCCTGTCGGGAGTGGATACAATATTGCCATCACAGTCACAAACCTTAACCGTATCCTTGACAGGTACACCCAATACACAGGCCCCATCCCTGCAGGCAGTCCGGATACATTCCTCTATATGCTCAATACTCACAAAGGGGCGTACACCGTCATGTATAAGTACAATATCACAGCCATTAGCCTCTTTCAGGCCGTTCATAACCGAATACTGCCTTTCACTTCCCCCAACCACTATCTTAACCGGCTTTGCAATGTCTGCCATAAGCTCCCTTACGTGCTCCACCTCGTCACTGCCTGTAACGATAATTATACTGTCAACCATGTTGCATTTACTGAAGGTATCAACTGTTATATATAAAATTTCTCTGCCATTTAGCTTCAAAAACTGTTTTTTAACACTTGAGCCCATCCTTTTACCTGAACCTGCCGCCATTATAAGTGCACTGACATTCATAATTATCCCGCCTTTCATCTATTAAATATAGCATCTTTTTTGTTAAAAATCCACTATTTTTATTGCTTGTTTTTAAAAAAAATTATATAATATTTTTGTAGAGATAAGTTATTGTAGCATTTTTTTAAGGAGAGTGCATATTATGAAAAGATTTATTGCTTTATTTCTTGCAATATCAATGGGACTATGTGGCTCTGTTTCAGTCTTTGGAGATGATAAAGGGCTTGCTGATGCCATACTTAAGGCAAAACAATATATAGAAATTCCCTCTGACAGGACAGATATTGACTACCATATATCAGAGGATGAAAATAATGATCCTCAGTACTATCTGAGCTGGTCAGGGGACAACGGCAGTACAAACGTTACACTTGACTATGACGGTTGTCTTCTTTCCTACTATACATACGATTATAATGAAGATGATGCCTTGCTTGCAAAATATCCCACAGAGGTAACAGAACAAACCGCAAGGGATTTTTTAAGGAAGGTGTATGGTGACAATGCTGTCTGTTTTAAGTTGACCCAACGTAACCTTGATTTATATGAGCATAACTACAGCTATGTTATTTATCAGCATGATATAAGGCTGACAAACGGAATAGCAAATATTGCCGTAAACCCAATAAGCGGAAATGTTGCATCATTTAACGGTGTGGGACAGGAATTTTTTAAGTTAAATTATCCCCAGCCGGAAAATATTATTGATGTCAATACAGCAATGACCGCACTTTACAATGGCAATTATCCTGCCCCTCAATATAATACCGTTTACAATTATAATGAGTCGGTGCCTTCACCAACTGTATTTCTTGCATTTACAATTCCCTATCAGAGCAAGGGCGTTGACGCTGTTACAGGGGAAATAAAGGAACTTAACTACAACTACAGCAATATGAAAGGCTTTAATACTGCCTCGGCTACTGCCGAAGAAGCTGCAATGGACGGAGGTTCGGGCTTTACCCCTGAGGAGCTTGCCGCAATTGACTCTGTTGAAGGACTTATCAGCACCGATGAAGCAGTAAAAATTATAAAGGATTTATTCCCCATTGCTGCAAATGAAAATTTCTCAAGCTCTGGAGTATACAGTGACAAGGCTTCCGATAAATATCTTATTTACCTTAATTCTGAAAATGCAAATGCCAGATTAAACGGAGTAACCGGTATAGTAGAGCAATTTAATGCCTATAATTATGATGATGAAACAAAGGCGAATGGGGACTATATCAATACTGCCAATGATCTTATACACAGAGCCGCCTATGATATAGAGGACAAACTCAGTACCCCTTCCACCGAAAGGTCTTATTCCGATACAAGTATGAATATTGATTATTCAAGGGTAGAAAATGGCTACAAATGTGCCGACGAAGGTATCTGGATTACCTTTAACGGAAATGGGGAAGTAACCTCCTACTACAGGACCTGGTATGATAATCTTACATACCCAAATCCCGGCAATGTACTTGAAGGGGATGAGGCAATAAACGCCCTTACAGAGGTTTTTGACTTTGACCTTGTTTACAGTGTGGACAATAATTACAATGTAACCCTGGCATACACCTTCAATAAATCAGGAAATATGTCCGCCACATCTCCACAACAGGTTGATTATATGGGCAAAGTTCTCAATACTGTATCAGAGCCCTCAATAGATGATGTAAAGGGGCACTGGTCAGAGAAGTATGTAAGTGCCTTATTCAACAGCGGGTATCAGTTAAATGATACACTTTTCCGTCCAGATCAGCCTATTACCTTTGGTGAACTTGAAGACCTGTACGGAAAGGACTATGCCGTGGTATTGCGAAATAATGGCACCGAAAATGATGAATACAAAAATAACAGGATTACTAGGTATGAGTTAGCTGCGTATATACTGGAATACAGCGGTTTAGGCAAGCTGAAGAATGTACCTGATATATTTACTACAGACTATACAGACACCATATCAAAAGAATATCTGCCTGCTGTAGCTATCACCAGGGGACTTGGTATTTTATCAGGTGATGAAAAGGGTGCTTTCAACGGCGAAAGAGAAGTAACCAGAGCAGAGGCAGCTGTGGCACTATATAATATATTGACTAATGCAAAATAGCAGGAGGTAAAATATGAATATAGTTGATTTGATAATAAAAAAAAGAAACGGACATGAGCTGACAAGGGATGAGATCAACTTCTTTATAGAGGGGGTCACAAATAAAACCCTGCCTGACTATCAAATATCAGCTATGTTAATGGCAATATATTTCCGCTCCCTTACAGCAAGGGAAACCTCTGACCTGACCATGGCAATGGTCAACTCAGGGAAAAGCCTTGATCTTTCTAAAATAGAGGGAATTAAGGTAGATAAGCACAGTACAGGGGGAGTTGCCGACACCACTACCCTTATTCTCGCACCTCTTGTTGCTTCCCTTGGACTTAAGGTTATAAAAATGTCAGGCAGAGGACTTGGACATTCGGGAGGGACCCTGGATAAGCTGGAGTCCATACCAGGTATGAATACAGAACTTAGTATAGACAGAGCAATAAATCAGGTAAACGAGATCGGTATTGCAATAATCGGACAGACTGCGGAACTTACCCCTGCTGACAAAAGCCTTTATGCCCTACGTGATGTTACCGGCACAGTTGACAGTATTCCCCTTATAGCCTCAAGTATAATGAGTAAAAAGCTTGCCGCAGGCTCTGACAGCATTGTACTGGATGTTAAGGTGGGAAACGGTGCTTTTATGCAGGATATAGAGCACGCAAGGGAGCTTGCCCGGTCTATGGTTAATATCGGCGACCGCCTTGGCAGAAGGACCTGTGCGGTTATATCTGCCATGGACAGACCATTGGGAAATAATATAGGCAACAGCCTTGAGGTGGCGGAAGCAATCCATATCCTTAAGGGAGAAACTGAAGGCAGACTTAAGGATGTAGTTATTGAGCTTGGTGCCTATATGCTTATACTCGGCAGCATTACAGATGATATTGAAGTGGCAAAGTCATTACTTGAAAGGAATATTAAAAATGGCAAAGGGCTTGATAAATTCAAAGAGTTTATTAAGGCCCAGGGAGGAGATTCTCGTGTATGTGATGATATATCACTGCTTCCCGTTGCTCCTGTCAGTTATACTCTGAGGGCAGAAAAAACAGGTATAATTACCTCAATGGAAACTGCAAAAATCGGTATGGCAAGCATTGCCTTAGGTGCAGGACGTACCTACAAGGATGAGGTTATAGATCTGTCGGCAGGTATAATTATGCACTGTACCCTTGGTGACAGAGTTAAAGAAGGGGATATAATTGCCGAACTTTATGCAAATGACATTCACAAATGTCATGCAGGGGCAGATATACTGACTGACGCCATAGAAATATCGGAAAATGAAAGTCAGCCCCTGCCTACCATACTGGAGGTGATAAAATGAAGCGAGCCATAATAATTGTTTTAGACGGAGTAGGAATAGGTGAACTGCCTGATGCAGCCGCCTATAAAGACGAAGGAAGTAATACCCTTGTTAATCTGAAAAAGGCAGTACCTACCCTTAATTTAAAAAATATGTGTGACCTTGGTCTTGGCAATATTCAGGGGGCTGAAATATTAGGCAAAGTAAATACACCAAAGGGACTTTACGGCAAGCTTGCGGAACATTCGGCAGGTAAAGATACCACCACAGGTCACTGGGAAATAAGCGGAATATGGCTTGATAAGCCCTTTCCCACCTATCCAAATGGGTTTCCAGATGACATAATACTTCCCTTTGAAAAGGCAATCGGCAGAAAGGTCCTTGGTAACTGCGTCGCCTCCGGCACAGAAATTATAAACCGACTTGGAGATGAACACGTTAAAACAGGCTATCCCATAGTATATACCTCTGCTGACAGTGTATTTCAGATAGCTTGTCATGAAGACGTTATTCCCGTCAGCAAGTTATATGAATACTGTACTATTGCACGGAAAATGCTCTCTGTGGGTCGGGTAATTGCCAGACCCTTTATCGGCAGCAACGGCAATTATACAAGAACGGAAAGGCGAAAGGACTTTTCTCTGGAGCCACCGGAAAATACCCTGCTTGACTATGTTAAGGCTTCAGGTATGGAATGTGCCGGTGTAGGAAAAATAGAGGATATATTTGCAATGAGAGGCATAACAAGGTCAGTCCATACCACCAACAATCATGATGGTATAGAACAGACAATAGCCTACCTTAAGGAAGATTTCGGGGGACTTATATTTACCAATCTTGTGGATACTGATATGCTTTACGGCCACAGAAATGATATTAAAGGCTTTGCATCTGCCCTTGAATACTTTGACAGCAGACTTCCGGATATTATTAAAGCCATGAAGGAAGATGATATTCTCTTTATTACAGCAGATCATGGCTGCGATCCTACCACCCCATCCACAGACCATTCAAGGGAATACATTTTCCTCCTTGGTTATGGCAACCTTACCCCTGGAGATATAGGTATACGTTCCACCTATGGGGATATAGCAAAAAGCATTGCCATGTACCTGGGTATCAAGGAAGATTTAAGGGGTAGGTCATTTCTCTGATTACAGAAGAAATAAATTATGTTATATGGTGTAATCCGTAGATTACACCATACAGCGTGTCGAAAAAGTCGACACGCTTGCAAGAAATGCTTGTCAGCACTTTCAGCAAAAGCTGAAAGACCTAGCTTCGGTATGTCCGCATAAATCTTTGCGGTGCAATCATTTCTTGCAGTAGGGGTACTGACGTACCCACCATAGAAAGTAGTGAACCGTTCCTCAAGTGGTATAAAACCCCTTGAAAAACTCTCACTATACCCTCGAACGGGCAAAGCCCGTCCTGCGGATTAAAGTCTGCGACGCTTTAAGTTACCTAAAAATGCAGGCTAAATATTTATTTAATTCAAAAAGTCAATCGTTTTATAGGTTTATTGACAGTCTATATGGTGTAATCCGTAGATTACACCATATATTTTTCTAAAATTAAATCATCATTTACCGTAGGCAAAAATGTGGCATAGGTTTCCCCATGCCACAACAACAGATTATATAATTAAAGACTTGGTGAAGAAGGTGAAGCCTGTTTCGTTTCCTGAGGCTTTTCAAGGTGCTGTACTGCCCCACGTGCAGCCTTATAGTGAGCTATATCCCTGCCTTTGCTTTGTTCAACTGCCTCATTAAGTGCCATTCTTCTGACATTGGCACTCCTCTCCCCTTCATTTAAAGACATATGCTTATCAACATCATATACAGCCTTTGCCGCCTCAATCCTGGACTGATTGAGATCCCTGCACATATCAATATTATTCCGGTTAAATTCAAGGGTCTTATGATATGGATAACCTTCATAGGCGGCCTTGCTGCTGAGATAACCTGCATACTCCGCTTCATATCTCTGTCTGATGGCAGCTACCTCCTCATCATACTCCTCTTTGGCACGATTATAACTTTCCTGAAGCTCCTTATTTTTCCTGCCTGAAAATAATCCTGTATGTTTTTCCGGCTCCTTTGGTGGATCAGGAAGTATTAACTGAGGTTTTTTCCCCATAACAGGAACATTTTCAAGCTCAGGTGTTTTAAGTACAATGGGACTTAAGAGAAAATCTTCATTTTCCACAGCTAAAATTGTGCTTTCCAAAGGATCTTTCCTTGAGCTACTGCCATCCCCGGGGGCAAGGTTTTGTACAAAGTGTTCCTTAAATATATCACCTATTTCCCTGAACTTATCACGTATTGCCATAGGATCATCCTTATGGGAAACCATCATTTCATCCATTCTGAAGAACTGAGTTGCTGTTATACCGTTTATGTATATTCTGTCAAGGGCCTCTCTCAACTGTTCATTTGTGGGATCTTCTCCCAGGTCAACACCAGAAAGAGCAGAAATTACCCCCAGCTCCTTAAAATTCTTCCCTGAAAGTTGTTCACGGGTAATTTCAACAGGTCTGACTTCGGTGTTTTCCGCCTCTAACACTGTGCTTATTCTTTCTTCTTCCAGTGCTTCCTTATATTTAACAATATTCTCCCGCCTTATATCCATGACATATGCGGCTTTTTTTCTGGTATCCTCAAGACCTATACGTGCCAAAGCCAAAGGACTCAAGGGACTGTCCATGGCACTTATTTTCTTTTCCGCCCCGTCAATTTCCCTGTCAATTTCATCTATACAGGCACTAAAATGATCAATCCGCTTTTTTGTTGCGTCAACCATACCTGCATCGGCATTAAGCACGTATTTCACTTTAGCGGCAAAGAAAGTAGGCTCATTCTTAGCATCTGCTGATGCCTCCTTCATAGACTCTACCGTATCACGGACATTCATAAGATCCTGATGTTGAATTTTCTTAAGCTGATAAGCTTTATCTGCACCGATTGCCTTTGCTTTAAAACTGTCGTCAATACTTTCGGCAAGGGTACACAGGCTCTGTGCAACATCAACTATACGATTGGCAATATGTTCCCCTTTGTCCTGGGAAGGATTGTTCAGTTCATCAAGCTTTTCCCTTAAGCCATCAAGCTTTTCACCTATGTCAAAAACCTCCGGGCTATCTTCACCTGAATCTGCACCCTTTACCGAACGGTTTACAATATTGACTGCCTTTTCAACAACACTTGCCAGTGTATCTGCTCTCTCAAGATTTTTCTGTGAAAACATGGCTGATATTTTTGTTCCCAGTTCCTCAGCTCTTTGGGCACGCAACTTATCACGTGACAGTCTTGCAAGCTCCTCTGCTTCATCCCTTGCTCTCTCACCTGCCTGATAGTTGAGTTCTGCCTGGCGTTGAGCTCTGTCCACAATTCCTTCCGATTTATCACTGACTGATGATTCTATCTTAACACGCAGTTTTTCAGCTGAAGTATCCACCTCACCCGTGGCAAAGTCTAAGGCATACAGCCCCATAACCATACTCTTAACCTCGGCCTTTTTTAACTCCAGGTTTTTGTTATACTCTGCCCTGATTTCATCAAGTTCTTTCCTTTTTTCTGCCAAATCCCTGACTAAGGCAGCCGAATCGCTCATGTACCTGGCATTTTTTAAGATCATTTTGTTTACATCATCATCTTCAATGGCAGATCCGCCACCGACTCTGTTGGCTTCCACATCATACAGGGACACACCCTTTAAGGCAGACTGTCTGTTGGTTGCCACTGCTCTGTTGCTTGCTTCCAGTGCCCTTTCGTCTTCGGCTATTTCAGCTGTCAAAGTTTGTATGGTATCCTCAAGGGTTTTAAGTTCACCCTTTGCCTGTGCAACACACAGTGCCACAGCTGCATCTTTTATCCTGTCGGAAATGCCTGACATGGCTTCACTTGCCACAGAATAAATATTCTTTGAGAAGGCAGCTTTACTCATATCCTTTTCCATGTCTTTAAGCTCTTTCTCAAATTCCTCCTGCATCATCCGGCTTTTTTCCTGTACAGCCGCCTGATATCCTGCCAGGGTGGTTACCTCTCTGATTTCTTTTTCTCTTTTCTCCATCTCGGACATGATACCCTTACGTTTCTTATTTTCGTCTTCTATAAGATCCTTTAGCTTATCATGCATAAATTCAACATTATGTTTTAATCTGACATAGGCATCAAAATCGGCAAAATATGTCCCAAGCCTTTCCCTTTGTTCTGAACCGCCTATAAGTCCTGCAATAACTCCTGCTTGTCTGGTATATTTTTCATAGTCCGTTTCGCCCAGTTTAATAAGATCAGTAAAGGTTGAAGAAAGTTTGTTTCCGTCCCTTTGATGGGCTTTATTATAATCGGCTATAAGCTTTCTTATTTCACCTCTTATTTCATGCTTTTCCTTGTCCTTTTTAGATGAATCCAGCCTTAAGCCCTTATATTTATCATGAAGATCATCCCTTGCCTGTTCGTATGCACTCATACTGTCAAAAGGAAGCATATCGTCAGCCTGAGCAGCCTTACCTGTATTACCCACCGCCGATATTGCCTTTTCAGCCTCAATCTTTGCTTGCCTTGATACGCGGAAATTGTATCCGTGTATTATCCCATCTATTGCTCTCCAGTAAATGGTGGCTTCACTATAACGCTCATAATCATCACTCATTTTTTCCAGCTCGGAAAGTGGAGGAATAACACCCATACGTGCATTGTAACTAGCTCGCCTTGTAATATTATCCTTCTCAATTTCCATATCTACCTTTGTAGTAGCATCATGGTCACGATCTCCTAACTCATTTTCCAGATCAACATATTGCATATAGTCATTGAAATATGCCATCAGCTCAGGCTTATCTCCCAGTACCTGCTGCATCCTTTGTTGAAGATCGTTGAATATCATCTCCTTTTTACGTACCTCTTTCATTTCCGTAAAGGAGGAAGGAAGTCTTTCACTTTTATCATGGCTGTCATTAAATTGTTTAATAAGGTCTTTTATCTGATTTCTCATAATATGACAACGGTTTGCCTTATTATGACAGTCAGGCTGAACTCTCTGCAGAGCACAGAAATAATCATACATTATCTTTTCATATCTGAAAGTGCTTTTTTCACTGCGTTCCTTTAGCATGGCAGCAACAGGCTCACTGGCTGCCAACCACTCCTCTGCGGTACTTAACCTGTTAAGTTGCGTAATGCTCGGTAACACACTGTCACCTTTACGCTCCTCAAACTCCTTGGCAACATCAAACATTTTTTCAGGCATCTGATCTGAAAACATTGTAACATGCCGCTCCAATGAATCCTCTGACCTGCTTAACACCTCATGTTCAAACTGAAGATCCAGTACATATTGCTCACGCAGACGGTACATTGTATCAACTTCCTGTTTCATTGCAGCAAGTTCTCCCAACCTCTGTGCATAAGCATCTTCACGCCCCCGGATTTCTTCCTGCAATCTGCTGATATGCTCCTCGGCATTTTTAATTGCGTCTAAAAGCTCATTATATTCTTTTCTTGGCATAGCTGATCCACCTCCAAATATATTAATTTAATATTTTTTTAATTCTAAGTATACATATAGCAATAGATTAATATCCATGGATAGTATATTTTTATTCCTGTGTATCTGTAGTTTCGGTAATATCAGTTCCGCTTATTATCTGTACCTCATCATCAAACCTTTTAAGCTCTGCTGCTGCAAGGTACAAAAAGGCAATAAGCACATGAGTACCTATAACTGCAATAACAAACCATTTGATATGATCTTTAGCCTTACGCCGTTCCTCCTCGTTACCTGCCCTTGAAAGCTTTGTACCCAGATAAACACTGTAGAGTATAGCAAGGCTGTATACAATGGCAATCACAGCCCCCCGTGCAACAGTAAGAATATTTACAGCAGGTTCCAACAGCTCACCATAGGGGCCTTCCAGCCTAATACCTGCATCAAAGAGCTTTCCTGCATCTGTGTCCAGATAGTCGGTTTCTCCCTCATTTCTATCTCCCTCCGACTTCTTTACATCATACTGCAAGACATATAAATGGGCATCATATATATCGGTATCTGCAATTTTTCTGTATTGTTTTTCGGTTGTGGTTGTTTCGGTTTCACCATCATAATAGAATTCCGTTGTACTTTCATTATCTTCCTCAACAACCTCCATATCCTCCTTTTTAAATCCAAGGAGTATAACATTTCCCTTATCATCGGACCAGGAGTTAAAGAAAGCACCTTCCATTCCCGTTGCTTCATCGGAGGTGTCTGACTGGGAATCCTCCTCTTTTTCCTCTGCTTTAATAACACCATTGCGATTTCCTTTAAGTTCAATACTGTAAGGCATATACCCGTTTTCTATAGTTGTACTGAAAAGCTGATTTACACCTGTAACATTGGTATGGTCATACTCAAGAAAATGGGGATCTCCATCTACACTATAATTACCAGAATAACCCAGTACGTTATTTATATCTACGGAAACACTGCCCTGTGTCTGCCTGAAAACAATCATAAACCACTTGGTATCACTGCTGAAAAGCAATATATCATATCCATTGTTGTAACCGTAAGCTACATTGTTTATCTCAGTAATACCACTCTTCTGGATTTCCTGATCTATTTTTGCGTTTATGGACTTTACATCAATATCTGACTGTGTACCCATAGGTACTATAAATCCGTCATTGTCACTTATACCGATACAGAAATTTGAGTTCATCTGGTACAGTTCGTAGGGAGTACCTGAAACGTTTGATTCCTTATCAGCTCTTATCAATGAAGTATTCCAGTCTACCTTCTGATATGTTGTGCTTAGAGTCTTTCTGGTAATAACAATGGCAGATGATAGGTCTTCCTTGACCTGCAGGTCATCCACTATCCAGTCTATACTTTTATACTCTTCAATATATTTATTTTTTTCCTCCTCGTTTCTGGCACCTGCCACATTGTAAAGCAGCCTGTAAAGATGGTCAGCCTGTGTACATTTTTCCTTATACAGGTTTGTATAATACACATCATCCCTCAGTTCCACAACAAGGCCTTTTACGGCAGCAGAACGTATTTCACCTGCCGCCTCCTCCCTTACTTCATAATAGGTCTTTGCCTGATCCAGAAGTTGAATCATTTCATCCGATATGGTAAGGGCAGAATAATAACCTATGTTGTAATCAGATGTAATATCATCATCAACAGAGCCCTGATTATTGGATATAATTTCCTTCTGTTCATCCGTAAGACAACCACTGTCAAGCAATTTATCTATGGCAATTTGCTTTATAGCCTTATAGTGATTATTTAGCTCCGTTGCATATTTGCTAAGTGAAGCATGGCTGCTATAGACTGCATCAAGGCTATTTTTATATATAGCCTCGGTTGTTACCTCTGTTGACACTTCTGTTTCTTCATATACATTACCCTGGGAGGGCTGACCCTTTGCCAGAGTAACCGTCTTTGCTACAGTACCGTCGGAATTATAGTCAGAAAGCTCATATATCTCATATTTATCCATAAGGAGAGTATATACACAGTTTTCAACATCCTCCTGCTTAACATCACACAATACCTTATCTTCACCGTCTACCTGTATGGTTATCTTTGAAAAACTATCATAAAGGGCATTATAGATGTTTTGGCAGTCCTGCATTACCTGGGAGTATGTTCTGCTTTTAACAGCATTGATACCCATGGAGCCATAGAATTTTTCTGTGTAATCCTCTATTAGGTCAATATTGGTGTTAGTCTGTTCCCCCCTGTCCGTTTCTGCAACTTCAGATGTCTTTATCCCTGCCAAATTATTAATGGAACTGCTTATATCGGCAAAAAATCTGTTTTTATTATCCCTCAGAAATACAAGACTATTGTAGGCAGTTCCGTACTTATCAACCCCATATTCTTCAGGCACTGCAAAAAGCAGCTTGTCAATAATACGACTTATATTTTCATCGGTATTCAGAGTAACAATATTGCTTATAAATTTATCTGCACTGTCCCTGTAATCTGACACATTCACCAACTTCTGATAAGCTGATATGTACTCATCGGCATTTGATATAATGTTGTCGTACTCTGAATGATATTTTATAAGGGCATCACTGTTTAATCTCTCTCCGTTCCATGACAAGTCAACATAAAAATCCGTTGAGTCATACTGGGCTTTAAGTTCCTTAAGGCGTTCTTCAAGCTGTGTAACCTGGGCTTGTTTTTCAGGTATCAGGCTATATTGATACTGGTTATAGTCATATATCAAGGATGCCCTGTCCTTATATTTATTTATTATGGCTTTGCCGTTTTCATCCCTGATAAAGGGCAGCAGGTCATTTTCCAGAACATCTGCATATTCTGCTATATTATTCAGGCTGCTGCTGAAAGTATTGTATGACTGAACAAAGTATTTATGTTCAAGCTCCGGGAACAATGTGTTCCTCATTCCGACAGAATTTATGTATACTGAGTTATACAAATTATCTGTGTATTGGGTATACAGTTCATCTGCATATTTATCCATATTAATTATATTGGTAAAGCTTATATCCCCAATGCTGCCGTCTTCAATTATCTTTTCTACATCAATCTCCTTCAGTGTCTCAAGTTCATTACAAAAACCCGGATAACAATCTTCCATATTCAATAATAGACTTTCATACTTTGAAATCTCTTTATCAAGCTGATGAATACTATTAAAAAATACATACTGTTTTTTCTTTGCTGAAGATAAAATATTATCGGCATTACCTTTAAAGTCTATATACTGTTTAATTATGGTATTCGTATCATAATTAAGCACATCCTCTCCAAAGAGTTTGTCCAATGCCTCCATTTTTTGATTAAGCCCTGTATAGAATCCGGATTCATCAACTGTTTTATCGGTTATTTCCAGATCTCCTGTCAGTTTATCAGCCAGCTCGTTTGTCGTTGAGGAATTATCTTCTAAATACTGACTTATGGCATCAAACTCGCTCTCTAACTCAGAAAGCTCAGTTTTAGCCTTTTCCAGCTCTATATAACAATCATTTATTTCTTTGAATTTATCCTTAAAATCATTTATACTCTCTATTGTATAGTCCTTTGGATTTACATAGGGACCTGTTTTCTCTTCAGTGCTGAAAGTCTTAATACCATTGTCATACTCAGCCTTATATTTTTCCTTTGCCCTATTAAAATAGTCATTAATCTCGGCAGTATTGCTTATGGAAATAACTTCAATATCACTGGCACTTTCAGTACCGTTAAGCTGTGACAGATTAATATTAAGTGTAATATACTTGGCAGATATCTCTCTTTCAATATATTCTTCACTTTCTGTATAGCTTTCATCATAGGAGTCATTTTCCATGGCCTCCAGTTCCCTTTCATCTACACCCTCAGGAGTACTGTCCTCATAGGGAGCCCTATTATTTATATCCTCTACATAGGCATCAAAGTCGGTAATTGGCTCCATGGTCTCTTCTTCTGATGAGTTTTCCTTGGGGGTAATAAGCATCTGCATTATGATGGAGTATTCATTTTTATCTCCTGTATTTGCATATTTTGTAAGCAGCAGATCATTAATAGTATAGTCATACTCACTTTTCAAACTAAAATCAGGAGTAATTTTAACGGTAACTTTACCTGTAACACTACCTTTGTATGTGGTAGGGAAGATAATATTCCAGCTTGTTTCCTCCAGATTCAGCTTAAAGGTATTCTCAAGTGTCCATGAATTAGTTCCGTCTTTAACATAGCTGTAATTGCCAAAATTCTCCAAACTGGTGCTATGCTCGTAGGATAACCAGCCTGAGGGCTCCTTTTTATAGCCTGAGTAGGCATTTTCGATTTCTTTTTTAATAAATGCTTCCATATCTATAAAATCAGCATTTATTTTATCCTTTGACGCTGTATCCCCCACCAGATTACTTAAATAGCTTACATTTTTAACGTTGGTGGAGTTGGACTTGGACATTTTGCTTGTCCAAACATTTACCCAGCCATCATCTGACTGTTCAACACTGATGTCACCCTTTACACTATATGAAACATTGCAATACCCTGCATCTGAAAGTGTATTTTTAAAGGTTATGCTATTAAACAGGTCCTGAAGCTTGTAGTAATATACTTCATTTGAGCCATAACTGCTATCTTCCTCATTAAAGCTGTATACATACATATTTTCATTGTAGCATACGGTAAGGGCAGAATCATTAAGGTTGGTAACCAGGTTATACTTGCCCACATCCAAATCGGACACAGTAGCAGAGCCTGCGTCACAGTATAATATTTTACATTGATCCTTGCCTATCTCATGCTCCATTACGACTGTAGCTACCTTAAAATCAGAGTCATCCACAGCATCCTTGTTTTCTTTTGTTGAAACAGTGCCCGGCATAAACAAATTAAATGTTGTAGTTTCAGTGCTGTTTTCAATACTTCCGCTTACGTTTTCACCATTTAACCCGCCTTCTGTTTCCTCAGTTTTGTATTTGTCGGCATCTCCCTTTCCCAGTATAACATCATTAAAATATGAATCCACAACATCATATTCTACATTATAATCATAGGGCTCGTACTCAAAGTCGTAATCTGTTCCGTAATCTTCCCTGTATGTTGTCTGAAAGCCGTATAATACCACGGCACCCTCATAGTCTGTTATGTTTCCCTGTCCGTCCTTTGTAATCTTTGCATTGGACTGATTGATGCCTATAACCCTGAAATTTTTAAGATAACTGCCGTCACAGTATTCAGGCGGGATATAAAATACCTTGTCATCACTTGCAACAAGCTTAGGAGGTCCGCTGTAACCCCCTGTAACATTATCAAGTACATCATAGTTGTACTCAATCTCTTTAATATCCCCACCGGGACTGACAACAACTCCTCCATCGGGAGTATAGTTATCTATAACATCACTGCCTAAGCCAAAAAGGGATAAAAGCAGAATTAATGCTAAAATTCCGGCTATAATTTTAACTTTTAAAATCTTTTTGCCTATCATGACTATACTCCCTTCATCAACCTGTTACTTAAAAAAACACTGCCCAAAATTCTTACTTAAACCAACAATCTTTTCCTGCCTGATGTTATCTGTTGTTTTAACTTATCCCTTTCCGGGTGTCTTTTTACCTAAAAACCTATCCATTTTTTCCATGTTTTCGGCTACCTTTGCAGGGTCAATCTGAGTCGGTTTAACAGCCCTTCTTTTGTCTGTGGTTTTCATAAACTCAGAAAGACTATGTGTTACAACTGCTTTTTCCGGCTCACTGAAAATTTTTCCCTTTTCTCGGATCTGAGCCATTTCGGCATCTCTCTGTGATACAAGATCCCTTTTTTCTTTCTGATATGCCTCTATCTGTTCACTTGCATTTTTAATTTCCATAGCTAATTGATCATAGGTCTTACCGAAGTGCTTTTTGTAAAGGTCATTTAATATTACGGCCTTTTTCTGAGCATAGGAGGAATCATAAACCCTTTGATTAAGCTCATTTGCTTCCTTTCTTCCCTTCGAAGCCAGTTCGGTATAGAATTTTGCCTTATTTGCTGTTTCTTCAAATTCGGCGGTTCCCGATTTTCCCTCGGCACTAAGGCTTTGAAGACGACCGCTGAATTTTTCACCCAGTTTTTCAATATCTGCTATGAATTTCACACCCTTAAGCTCACTCATTTCAGGATTTTCCTGCTTGGCATTTTTCACAAAATCCTTTTTAAAATCATGCTCAGCCTTTTTAGCTTCCTTTCTTGATTCCTCAGCAGCTTTCTTTAAGGCTTGTTCACGTGCTTTTATGTACTCGTCCTTCTGCTTAACAGTAATATCCACTGTTTCAAGGGTAAGATAATAATTCAGATGTTCGGCTATTTCTTCCTGCTCTGCAATCTTTCTGTTCAGATCATCTATTGCAGCGGCATATTGAATTTCCTTTGCTCTCAAAGCAGTCTCAAGACTTTGCCTATCTGCAAACTCTGTCAGTACGGCAGGAGTGGAGTCAGACTCAGGAGCCTGTGGTGTTTTAATCTCCTTAGGTTCGGCAGGTATTTCACTACTTACGATATTTTCCTTTTCAGCTGCTTTAAGTCCTAATTCCCTTGCCATAAAATAACACAGTGCATATTTTTGTACATCAAATTTATACTTTTCAAAGGCATCCCGGTTTGACTTAACAACATACTCTGCATCTTTTTGGTAAATATCCTTTAACATAGGAGTGTCTGAACTTTCCTTTGCCAAAATCTCTTTTACCTGCTTTTCTCTGCTATCAATTTCATTTTTATAGTCTTTAAATATTTTTTTATATTGATCCATGGCATGACTATAATCTTTTTTCAATTTTGGATGACTTTCCAAATATGATTTTATATCTTCCTCGGATTTTATAAAATCAAAATTATCAGAAAATGGGGAAAAATCCAATCTTTCTCCGAAAACATCCGATATGTCAATATCAAAGCCTTTCTCCGACTTGTTATATGACAGACTGAATATATGTCCCCTTCCCGAATCTTTCATATCCTTTTTAAGCCTGTCATAAATACCTGTGTTTAATTTATCGTCTAACGCATGGATAAATCCCATAACATCTTTTCTGTAAGTTTCGGCAATTTTCTCCGACTCTGACATTAATTTTTCATAAACCCTTGTCTGTTCCTCATCCATTGCAGGAAAGGCGTTAAATCCACCGTTACTTATAACATCCCTTTTTCCAGTTTTTCTGTTCAGGGCAACACTTAAATTCCTTATTTTACTGTTGTAGAGATAGTCCCTTGTATAGGCATCAACAGCCTCTGCAAGCTGTGTTGATGTATGTTTAAGCTGTTCGGTTGCTTTTTCCGATGCCTGTTTTGCTGCGGCAGCAATATCAAGGTGCATAAACTCCTCTGAGGAAAGATTCATTACCTTTGAAAACAGAATGGTTTCTGTTCTCCTTTCAACATTTTGGGCATCGTCATGTAAATGGGAAAATAATACACTTAACTGATTCTTTTCCTCTGCATCTTCCTTTAACATATATGTACCGGGTGCAGCAACCAGATCTTTTGTACCGTGAATATCCTTTCCGCCATAATATCCCACAGTGTTCTGAATTAAAAATGGCAGTTCTCCCTTTATTAAATCTCTTACTGCCAAATTTCTTTCACCCCGGTCACTAAGCCATTCTATCGTTGCTCTCTGAACCATAAATTTGCTATCGGTAGGTCTTGCAGCAATTATTTCCCGTAACTGATCCGTATCTACTGTTGAGTAGAAACTTCCCTGTGCTGACAATTCGCAGCTTTCAAGGAACAACTTGCTTTTTGCATAGGAAATATCCGCTTCTTCATCAAACCTCTGACCATTCAGATAATCTCTGCCCTTGAAAAACTGCACATAATTAAGTTGTGCCTGGGTTATTCTACTGATATTTCTTATTCCTCTGCTTATATTTTTTTCTTCAACACCATGCGGATCTGCATAAACATCATCGGAAAAAAGATCTGACGCCTTTTTGAGCCATACAATCTGCGGAAGATTATTGATTATATTGTTACCCTTTGACAACTCTCCTCCCGGAAGTGCTGCTGAAGCCAAGGTTGCTCTCATTCCATCCAATGCAGCACGATATTCGGCACTTTCGGGATCAGACTTTAAATCAAAATACTCTGCTGCCAGCCTTGCCTTTTCCTTCAATTCCGCACCCGGCTTCATTATATCTGACATAAGCATACCCTTTGAAAGCATATAAAGCTGAACCTCATGGGCAGTTATATTCAACTCGTCTTTATTGTAATCCACAAGGCCCTTACCCTCTGCAACAGCCTCTATAATTTCTTTATTCAGGAGCATTTCTTCTTTTACTACGGAATCTTCCATATATAACAGGGTTTTTCTGGTACTTGCTCTGTTCATTCTTTCAGGTTTGGGAGTCATGGCACGTTCCAGAGTTTCCCGTCTTTGAGCAGAGTCTTTACCAACCGACATGGCATAGAGTTCATTTTCCGTAAGAGGTATATTCTTTCGTAATTTCTGCCATGTTGTAGGCTCTTTATCCGCAAACTCACTATGTACTTTAACGGTAGCCGAATGAACTTTGTTATTTGAGTCGAAACTGATAACATCAGCTGTTATTTCTCTGTTCAGGAGCATTCTCATAAACCTTGCTTCACTGTTTTCGAAATCGTTTCTGAAATATTCCCTGAAGCTTTTAGGCTTTTCGTCTGAGTCAGGCTCACTTATAAATATAGTGTCATATACATCATAACCCATAAAATCAAGCTGTTCAAGGGCTGCCTTATCAGAAGCAAAGTTATTTATAAAAAGCTGATTTAAAACAATATCAGGGGCATTTCTCCATTTATCAAGGCTGTCCATACCAAAGCTGTTACCTATACTCAGCGTTTTGACTTCATCAGGAAGAACCTCTTTAAAAATCTTGCCCTTAAAAGTTTGCCCATAGTCAACACCCATTGAAGAAAAGAAACCATTAAGATATGTTTCCTCGCTTAAAGTAGGTTTTAAACTTTGTTTTCCCTCCATAGCAAGCATAACCTTTTGTAAGGCGGTAAATTCGTTTTCATACTGGGACTTTCTGATTAAAGCCTCTGACTCAAATGCAGCTGCCGATGCAGAAAACTCAGCTCTTAAATCCCTTGACAGGGAGCTGAATTCACTTCTGACACCTTCTTTCATAATACCGAGAGCATAGATTCTCATACTTAAATCCGCAATATTCTCCGAAAGTCTTTTTAATTCCTGTGTGATAATTGATGCTACAGGCTTTAATCCCTCTGACAAATCTCCTATGCTGACAGCTGCAGCATCTGCCTCCTGAAGATAATGTCTGTCCTGAGGTCTGGCGTTATTATAGGGTACTCCGTAGGAATCCCTGTCGTTCATTCCCTCGTTTATCAGCCCTGTAAGAATTTTACTGAATTTTTCTTCATTATCCTTATACACATGGCTGTCAAAAGACCTCCTTATCTCCGTCATACCGTTTCTTCTTCGTATCTTATTGCCTACAAATCTTCTGTATTCCTCATATCTCTGAGTATCTGATTTTGGTACCTGTTTAACTCTGTCCACATCAAGCACCCGGGCATTATGTATTGTCACATCAGATTCTCTGACACCCTCTATTTCCTTCATTACATCTCTTACATCCTGCCAGTTTACACCCAGTTCGCAAAGTCTTTGTGCCGTCCGATGGAAACCGGCATGGTGATCGCAGAGTTGTCTGTTCAGTTCAACAAGGCGCATTTTCTGCTCATTGTCAGGGTCAGATGCACCTACCGCCTCCACCTGAAGACCCCTGTAAATTTCATCAAAGGAATTTATCAGGCTCCTTAATGCAGCAGGGTCTGCTCCCGATAAATCAATAACCCTTCCGCCGTATTTGGAACCAAATTCGTCTGTCCTCTGGGCACAAAAGGAGGACATTTTTTCACCTACAGGAGGTATTCTCATGGAATGGGTATGTCCCTGCTGATTTCCCGGTGCTGACGGGGAATCAGATTCAAAGCCGAAAAGCATTACTCCTGTTTCATCTGCGTTTCCTTCATGGGCATGGATAAACAAATGTCCACAGGTACCGTCACCTTTAATGACTCCCGGTCTTTTTTCATCCCCCTGTACACCCCCTCTGCCTAATCCACCCACAGGCACATCCATTCCGTATTGATTACTTATACAGGTTATACGTGGTTTTAGCTCTTTATATGTCTGGGTAACATTGCCATGGCTGTCATATTTTCTTGGCTGTACATCATGGGTAGCCGCAGACCTTTTATATACACCTGTATTTTTTCCTCTGTCAGCACCCATTATTGCATCTATAACACCTGTATCTACACCCCTCGGAAGTATAACAGAAACCCTTGAACAGTGGGCAAACAGATTTGCAATATGACCGACATAGGGCTCTTTGGGTGTTTTTTCATCATTCTCCGATCGGGTATAGCAGTCACCTATATGTGCCAGCAGTATAATTTTGGCGAGCATGGTTTGTTTTTCAATATTATCCACAGCCTCCTCAACAGCCATTTCCCCATCATTGTTTCTTCTTTCAGCACTGACTGTATCCATATATTCCCTGTCTGTTTTTCCGTCCTGTTTCAGATAGGTAAATTCACTTGGTTCAATGGGATTTAAGGTTTCCTGCATAACAGCAGTGTTATATTGACTGTCCAGAAGCATAAATTCACTTCTTATATATGGATTTTCCGTTTTAACCGATAATGCAAGCCTTAACAGAGGATTGTATACCAGATCTCTGTATTCCTGCCGTCTTAAATCAACTTCCGACTCGTCGGATAAAACCAGTTCCTCTGTGGGTATATATGAATATGACTGCTCCTCATCCACAGCCATGTGATTATCCATTAAATACTGATACAATTCAGGATACCTGTCATACATAAACTTAGATGCAAGATATATACGGGCAGCAGATGATAACTGTTCAAACTTTGAAAAGTCACCGGCTAATGCAAGCTGATAGGCATCAACATTGCCTACCAGAGAACTTTTAAGGGGCAGTGCCTGAAAATCACGAAGCTCCTCCTCCGTAAACCATCTTTTATAGCCTGTTATACTTTCTACAAAGGTGGTTTTAAAATACTTTTCATCCATAATCTGTCGCCTCCTATACTGACTTGATTTTTAATATATATATAGCGGATAAAACAAAAAACACAAATACAATAATCAGATTTGTGGTTATGCTTCCCAGGCTTAAAATACAGCTATAAACCATGGGACTGACTATACAGACAATACTTGCCATAACAGATGTTCCCGTAAGAAGCAATGACTTGTCTATTCCCTCTGCATTTTTACAGTTTACGGGTATGACTGTAAGGGAAGCTCCTCCGTAACCGTCAAAGAGGCCTGCCAATGTTGCCGATATAAGTATTGTAATAATTGATACATGGGGTATCAGAACCAGCACACTAAGAGAAAGAAACATCAGTGAAATAAAGCCTGAAATATTTTCTCTTAATCCCTTTAACTTCTTTATAAGAAAAATCCCTATATAATTTCCCGCAATGCCGTAAAGTATATAACTGAATGTATTCACAAGTGATGACAGGTCATTTAATGCAAGCAATACAGGCAAAAATGATACAATAAACATCAGTCCTATATTAAGTGGTATACAGGCAGAAGCAAAGTCAAGTGCAAGGCGGGGGCGTTTTACAAGCTCTTTAATAAAGCCTGCAAAAGACGCCGTCTTTTCATTATTATCCGATAAATGATTTTGTGTCCTGCTTTTAATAATTCTTATTGGAATAAGCAGATTAATAGTAACAAACATAAAAAGCATTATTACAGCCCCTGCAAGATATGTATATTCATATCCCCTTGCCGAAGATATAATACCGCCGATGGATCCTCCCAGTGCAAGCCCCGTCAAAAGTCCTCCATTGTAATATCCGAAATTAATCTTGATTTCACTGTCAGAATCTGAGCATACAGAAATAAAATAATTCATAATTGTTTTTTCCATTCCCAGACATAAACCCAAAAGGAAGGAGGATGGTATAACCGTATATATACTTAAATTCAAATAGCACATCAGCATTGCTGCAATTCCTGATAGTAGGGTAATAAATACGTAAGCTCTGATACCTGTTTTTTTTAAAATAAGGTTGCCGAATATAACCATTATAAATATACCCACACAGTTTAAGGAAACCGGCAACGACGAGGCAAGACTAACGGGCATCCCCAAAATGGTTTCTCCACCCTGTCTTATAATAACGGCTCCATAGGGCAGCACTGCATAAACTGCAAGATATGAAAAGAAAGTAAAAAATTTTATAATGCCGGACATAGTGCCCTTAAAACTTTTATCCCTGTATTCAGCCTTTATATCTGCCGCATTACCCGCTATTTTGTTGATTGAACCGATTTCTATAATAATGATTACCGAAACAATTAATGATGCAAGAAAAGTAAATAAAGTCTGCATATAGGTGTTGTTTATATATTGTTTGTCAATATTCAGAGTTGCGGCAAACTCACCATTGTCATCCTTAAAAATACTGCGGCTCAGGGAATAATCATTTGTTTGCGGCATATCATAACCCAGCTCAATGGAGCTAACCAGGCCGAAATCTTTAAACTTACCGTTATAAAAGTCCCTTAATTCCTCAATATCGCTGCCCTTTACACCTTTATTATGTAAATCTAAAATTGAATCTTTAATACTGTCCATGGTAGAAAGAACTATGCTGTCAACATTTTTTCTGTATTCCTTAAAAACATTCCAGCTTTCTTTCAGAGAAAAAATATCCTTATTATATAAAATAACAAGATATGCGTATTTGTTATCAACTTCTATGGGTTGAATAAGAAATACATTATTTCCTAACTCTGCAATATTTTCTTCCCCGTTAAAATGTTCCTTCATTTCCCCGCTTAATATATATGAAAGCTTTTCAACCTCATTTTTACTTCCCTTAAAGGTATATTCCACAGGCTCTCCCATGGTATTTATAAAAATGGCGTCCATATTGTCTTCATCATAACTTTCAGCCTTTGAAACTATGGAGGACATACCATAGTAATTTTCAATGTCCATGCCAAAATCTACACCGGTTTTTATCCTTGTGGCAAGAATTTCCGCAGTAAAGCGAAAGTACTGTTCCTTAACATCCCTTATTCTGTTTTCATAGACCATGTTTATTACACCGGCTGTAAATATAATACTTATAACAGCAATGCACAAATTAATTAAAAATATATTTTTCCTGTTCATTACAGACCCTCAACTTAGTAATATATTTTTTTTGCATATTCCAATATTTCTCCCGGCACTTTAAAGCCCAGCCTTTCTGCTGCCGTCATGTTTATTATGGGAAATGAAGCCGAAAGATATTTTTGAGGCATTTCATCAGTTCCCTTTCCGCTTAATATTCCCGTCAGGGCATTAACAAAGAATGGTGCCTGCTGTTGGGCATCCATGGTTATTAATGTCATAAAAGCACCGTTCTGCACAAACTCCTCACCGGTCTGTACAAAAACAGGAATGCCCTTTTCATATAACCGGTCACAAAGTTCATCTGTAACATTACCATCAACTATAATATCGGTATTTATCATAAAAGCATCAATTTTTTCGTTTTCAACAAGATCATTTACCGTTCTTTTAAGATTTTCATAGTATATTGATTTTTTTTCCTCAGAGGAGGTATCTATTCTTTCAATTTTTCGTTCACTTATCTTTATTCCCTCCTCCTCGGCTGCCGATCTATAAACATTCATGGCTGCCACGGATTCATCATAGTAAATCATACCTATATTTTTGAAATCATATATTTTTTTATAGTATTTAAGCTGTCTTTCATAGCCCTCCAGACTTATATGTGCCCAGACGTTTTCTACAGTGGAATAATCTCCGTCATTTATAAGTCCTGCCCCTACAGGATCTATTGAAAAGTATATTAAAACAGGTATCCTGCCCTTTACCGTATCCTCGGAAAACTCCCCTGACAAAGTGCCCAGGGCTATAATTATATCTACCTTTTCATCCTCAATCAGACTATTCAGACTATCTGCACATTTTTCCTCACCGTCTATTGCAATATAATAATTTGCCTCGGAAGAAAATCTAATATAATCACCTGTGTCTACAGAAGCAAGATAATTGACAAATTCCTTTACATCTGTTTTTAACGGGTCAAAGGGGATTTCCAGATTGCTGTCTATCCATCCCTCATTTATAAGCTCATCAACCACGTAATAGAGCATTTCTCCTGAGGGATAATATGGATCAATGTCAACGATGCCTATTGTATATCTGCTTCCGTCAGCTTTACGGCATGGTGAAAAAGCAGTATCCCTTTGTGATTCAATAAATTTTTCAGCCCTGGTAATATCCTCCTCTGTAACAGAATATGTGTTGCAACCGGTAAGCATAAATACAAGGGTGCATATTATACATATTATTTTTTTCATTTAATCACCTATGTTTCAAAATATGAAAAGTGCATATAATCAGGAGTAGATCCCCAGTCACCGCCCCATGCAAAACCGTATTTTTTAAATACATTTACAACCTCAGGGGTAACCGAATAGGGATTTTGCAACGGCTCATAGAGATAACCAACCTTTGTACCATCACTGTATATACAATAGTTTTCCATGGGATTTATATCCACAGCAGTACCCAGTGCGTGCTCCGACAATCTGCCTCCATGGGTGTTTCTGTAGTTATAGCAGCCCAGGCTTTTAATAGGAAAACCTAGGGCAAATATCTCGTTAAAAATATTTATGTAATGACTTTTAAGATTTTTATTAACCGTAAGTCTTTCTGTTGTTGGGTATTTATTTCCTTCCTCGTCTATTTTCCATACCTTTACAGTAATTGTTTCCATCAGACTGGAAGCAGTTTTGGAACTTTTAAAAAACTCAATGGGAGCTACCCTTTCAATGGGAAGTTTAAGAGGATTATAACTTTTTCTTTCCAGAATATTTTTTATAACCTCCTCACCTCCTGTATAGGTTGTAAAGTATACAGGCTCAGACATAATGAGATCCGACACCATTCTCAGGCTGTATTCCTTTTCAGGTTCCAGATATTTTTCATCCAGAAGATAAATCCCGCCTTCACCTATAATATGTCTGGTATTTGTATTTTCGGAATTATAAAACACGGATCCACTGTGAATTTTTGATATATTTACAATACCATCCTCATCCGAAAGAATCATATAGCCATCTGCGTCCTGACGTGCATAATACCTGATGACCAGACTATCTTCACTGTAAACGGATTTACCCTCCTCGGGATTGATTATTATAGGCTTTATTCTCTCATCCGTTATGTCGGAATATGATTTATCAACACTACCTGTCATGCCGGATACCGAAATAACAGCTGACAAACATAATACAAAAGCATTCAATAACATCAGGTTTGCTCCTTTGCACCATTTTCATTGGTATATTTTACCATAAGCATTGTTATATCATCCCATTGTTCCCTGTCGGCACTATATAACCTCAGCTCGGCAGAAATCCCCTCAATCACTTCTTTGCCTGACAAATCCTCATCCAGTTGGGATAATTTGTTTAAAAGCCTGCCATCTCCAAAGAAAGTGTCATCTGCACCAACTGCCTCCGTAACACCGTCTGAATATATAAACACGCCATCTCCATTCTTAAGATAAATTACCTCATCTGTATAGTCGACTCCTTCAATACAGCCTAAAGGTACATTCCCGGGAGCATCCAGCCACTTTGTATCCTGTCCTGTGATTACAGGTTTGTTATGTCCTGCATTTGAGTATGTAAACCTACCGGTTTTTACATCCAATACACCCAGAAAGGCAGTTACAAAAAGTGCCTCATCATTATTCTGACAGAGTCTTTCGTTTACATTCTTAAGTATCTGTGAGGGCTTTAAACCCATTTCACCATATAGCTGAATATAAACCTTAGTCCTTACTGAGAAAAGAGAAGCCGGAATACCCTTGCCTGATACATCTGCAACAGCTGTAAGCAAATGCTCATTATCAATCTGCAATACAGCGTATAAATCACCGCCAACTGCCCTTGCAGGCTTCATACAGGCATAAACATCAAACATATCACTCTTTGGAAATTCACTGCTCATAAGTGAAGACTGGATATTTGCCGCCGCCTCCATTTCAGTTTTAAATCTTTCCTTTTCGGCAGTTATTGCTGTAATTTCCTTAAGGTAATCCTTTATATCCTCTGACATGGCAGAGAACTTATGGGCAAGCATACCTACTTCATCATTGGTTTTTATATCATCCACATTAATGTCCATATTACCCTTACCAAACTCCTCAACCTTTTTAGATAAAAGCAATATCGGGCTTACCAGTGCATTTGCTATCTTACGGGAGTAAACTATTGCAATTACAGTCATAATAAGTGCCAGCAGTATATATATGGCAACAGCCGCCGCTATAAACTTAAATGTAAAGTCCTTTATGGTGTTGCCGTTTTGTTCAATTTCACTTTCAACCTTATTTACAGCAGATAATACCTCTGCAACATCAAATACAAAGTATACCGAGCTTCCTGCCTCATCTACCCTGTACTTGCTCATACAGTAATCGTCGTGAAAAATAATATCTCCTGTGTCTTCCACATCCTCGATACTGTATTCTTCACTTCCTGCTACCCTCTCACCCTTCGAATCGGTAAGTATTATATCCCTGATACCCTGAAAATCAATATTTAAAAGAGTGTTGTATATCTCTGTTATAGGAGCACTTACAACGGTAACCCCCATAAACTCATTATCAATTATTATAGGTACAACATAATCAATTTTTTTATCTCCCGTTACGGAGCCTACTATAACATCAGTCCAAACTGGTTCGCCTGCCTCATAGCCGTCTATATACCAAGAGTCATTTCTTAAATCCCTATAGTTTTCGCCAAGATTTGTCTTTGTTCCGTCCAATACAAGTCCGCTTTTTGTTACAACAAATACATCAAGGGCATCCAGATTTTCGCTGTCATAACCGGGTAAAGAGGAAATATATTCCCTTATATCAGCTATTTTGTAAAATTCCTCAAGCTTTTCCTCCGTTATACCCCCTATAAAACCTACACCATAGGATATATCTTTCTGCTGTGTATTTCCCTTTTCATAGAGGTTTTTTATATAAGCGGCTGTTGAATCTCCCCTGCTTCTGTTAGCATCATAGTTGCTGTCAATAATACGTCCGCATGCCGTTGTTAAATCTCCTACATATTGCTTTATATTCTGATTTATAACCTTATCGGTAAAAATACTCAGTCCCTGACTTGCCTCCTGGTTTATACCTACAAACTTACTGTTTTGCGTATATATAAACCCCAGCGAAATTATGGTAAATATAAGTATTATAATAAGCAGGGAAACCATCATTATGTTTCTTACCTTTATGCTTATTGATTTCAGAACAATCACCTACACTTAAAGGGTTTAATAAACAGTTTAAACCCATATTATTTATTTTCAGCCGGATCATCTGACAAATCCGTTATTTTTTTTACGTGGAAAGTTATTTTTAACCCGTTTTTGCAGTATTGGGCTTGTGTTGAATTATATTCAAGGGCGTTGCCGCTGCATTTTTCCAAATTAAGAATTTTATCAACATATATCCTTTTGCCTTCCTTTATAAAAAAGGCACCATTGTGCATATACCTTGTCCTTATCTTTCTGTCAATATCCTCAAGGGTATCCTCCTGCTTAATCTCATAGTCGGAATAATCCATTATATTTCTGTAAATGCCATCTTTAACATAAAACCGAACATCTCTTTTACCTGTAAGATAGTCATAAAGCCCGTCTAAAAGCAGGGGGATTTTATCTTCTGCCTTATTTAATACCTCAAGGGAGTTTTCCTTTCCCGTAAGATTTATTTTAATATCTTCTATAACATATCCCAGATCTATTTCCGCACTGACTTTATGGAGGCATATCTCCGTTTCCCTTTCATCCAGAAGAACAGTCCACAAATGGGGCTGATGCCCTCTGTTCGTCAGCAGACTGCCGGGATGAATATTATAGACATCCATATGGTCAAGTATCTCATCTGTAAGTATGAAGGGACAGGCATTCATAAGGAAGCAGGCAACATCATTTATTTGAGCCATTCTTTCCGTCAACTCTCTTTTTGTGGATATTATCTCCATATCAACCCTGTCCTTATATTTATCGGCAGCCTCATAAACCTCATCACAAAGTCTTGATCCGGGGGTAAGAAAGTATTTTACATTGTATCTGTCATCTGCCATTAAAGCATCCAGTGCCCTTGTGCCATATCCCAAAAATCCTATATCAATCTTTTTCATCAGGTTTCACTCCAAACGTAAGCACGTTACGGTTATCTGTATATTCATACTCCACTGTATCCGTAACCTGCTTTACTATGTATATTCCCATACCGCCAATATCCATTTCATCGGCAGAAAGAGAAAAGTTTGGTTCTTCCTTTAAAAGAGGATTAAACCTTTTGCCATTGTCACTTATCCTAACAATAAACCTGTTGTTGTCAGAGGTTATAGCGACAGATATATCTAAATCATTTTTATCTTTATTATATTGAAGAATATTGACATAAACCTCTTCAAAAGCAAGAATCATATTATTTTTTGTTTTTTTGTCAAGGCAAGTCGCAGCATTCATAAAAAAATCCATTCCCTCTTGAAATGCCTTTTCAAAATTAACAGGTCTTATATGTAAAAACCGTTCCATAAAACCACTCCGTAAAAGCCCCTTTAAATAATATTTATTATAGAGGTAAAACTGGTTATCTCAAATACGTCCTTAACTCCTTCGGAAGCACCTGTTATATACATGGTATAATGTTCCTTGTTGCACTGCTTCTGGGCCTTTAAAAAAGCCCTTAATGTGGCAGAACATATATACTCAACTCCCGACAGATTAAACTCAAACTCATCACAGCCCTGCTCTGCTGCCTTATCAAACTCCTCAGACACACATTCACTTGAAATTGTATCGGCTCTGCCTTCAAGATTAATTACTGCCTTATTGTTTTCAATAACTGTATTTGCTTTAAGCATTTTCATTTGCCTCCATTTCAGATAATACAATATCATTTCTTGTTGCTAAATCATAATAAACATCTTCACCGAAAAATACATTCTTCCTGGTTTCCGTCAGATCCATTTCTGAAAATTTATAGACCGGACATTTATAGCTTGGTGTAAACTTGGTTTTAAGAGGATAATTACCAAAGGTTACTATTATTGAATTACCGGTACTCTCCTTATTGTTAAGTCTCTGAAGTTCAGAGGGATATATAAGGGGTCTTTGCTGAATCTGCTGGGAATAGTTTATATCCTTATCTCCCATTACAGAGCCTGACACGCTACCTGTCTGTACAGTCATATTACCACAGAGCTCTGAAAACTCCTTACAGGTATTTATGTCATTTGAACCGATAAACATCTTCATACCGCAGTTGGATTTAATAATATCCGCAACCGTATCGCCATATACATTATTAAGCTGTGCGTAGGATTGAACAACCATGTTAAACCAGATTTTTCTGCTTCGACCTACGGTAATCATCTTATCAAACTTATCTATCTTAGGCATATTACCAAACTCATCAAGTATAAAATATACATTTCTCGGCAAAGAAAGATCCTCCCTTGCTGATGCCTTTTTAATAAGAGCCTTATAGATACACAGTACAAACATTGAAGCAAGGGCATGCCTTGTATCCTTTTCATCAGGTATCTTCATAAACAAAGCCGTCTTTTCATCGGCAAACACATTAGGGTCTATATCCGTAGCACTTGTAAGGGCACATATACCCTCATCATTAAACATATTCATTTTATCAAAGGCTATGGACATATAGCTGGAAAGTGTATTTTCTGCGGCTGTGGTAACCTGCTTACTCAATGTTACGCATCTTGAAAGAGGCGACCTGCCTGCAAAATAATTCTTTAAAGCCTCAAAGTTATTGTCCGAATTTGAAATTGCCTTATTCAGGTTATAAAAATTATATTTTTCCTTTGTCATGCCAAGTTTTGGATTTTCGCTGTCCTCAAGCATTGCAAGGAGGGTAGCCATAATAATGGATCTGGCACCCTTTTCCCATACGGGGTCGTCCCTGGACTCAATAGGACATAAAACACTTACAAGATCATTTAAATCCTCATAAAGTTCATCATATATTTTCTGACGCTTTACCTTTGCATCCACTATAAGCTCATCAATATCGGAGTAAGCCTTGCCGTAGTACTCATACCATTTTTCACCGTATGTGGATATATCATTTACAAGCTCAATGTTTTTATAGCTTTCAATGGCATCGGAGTGTTCCAGAATACTGTTTTCTGCCTCTATGTAAAGCTGGTATCTGTCATATATGTCACCTAAGGGATTCCATCTGAAGGAAGAATATGTATCTCTTAAATCCAGCACCATTACATTATAGCCTCTTTCCTTAAGAAAGCCTGAATGAAGCTGAAAAAGCTCACCCTTGGGATCTGTCATAATCATAGATGAGCCTGCACCGGAAGCAGCAAGAATCTGTATCATAGGGTTAATGAAAGCAGTAGTTTTACCGGAACCTGTTGAACCGATAATAATGCTGTGCATAGGACTTGCAAGATTAATCCTGAGCCCCTTGTTTTTTTCATATACTGCCCTGACAGGCACACCATCCTTTTTCATATCAACCAGCTTAGAAAAATTTGCAGGTGTAAAGTTATCATCCCTTTCCTTGGGGGTCATAAATCTGGAATCTTCAAGACCTGCGTTAACCTTATTAACTTTATTTGAGTTCATAACTCTTTTAGCCTGTTTACTTGTATTTACCCCGAAGACTAGGTATAAAACCACAATCAGCCCCAGAATAACGGCACCAACCAGATAGGTTGTTCCCTCCAGAAAAACAGAAAAGTCAATAAGGGAAAGATAGTCTGAGTTTTCTATTGCATCAAGTAAATTTTTATAGGCACTGGCTGCAATGCCGCCCAAAATTATATCTGCTACCACAGCAAATATTATATATCTCAATATTTTTTTCATTAGGTATGCCTCCTCTTAAATACTTATATAAATATACTTTTACAAATATACTTATATAAGTATTGTCATCTGCCTTAAAAGCAGATGACAATACATAATACCAACCAACAATAATCATTAACTCAGTCTGTCTGAGTTGTTGAAGGTGTTTCAGATACACTGTTCATCCAATCGCTAAGTGGTTGAAGACCCAGTCTTAAAGCCGCAATAAGGATGAAAATAAGGATAAAACCTATAATCGCATTCTTCAGATGTTGCTTAGACTTCTCTCTCTCCTGTGGTTCTTCTGCCTTAGCAAGCTTAAGTCCCAGAAATACACAGTAAATTGCACCTACTGCAACTACAAGTGCCAATACTGGAGCTAAAGCACTGTTGAGTAATTCAATGATTGGGTCAATCATTGTACTGAAGGCATTGTCAAGTAAAAATAATGGCATATTATTTCCTCCTTTCTTTGTATTTATATATGTAAAAGCCAATAAGCCTTACATGCCCTTTTTATTCATTTCAGGAGCTTTGATTTCCTTTTCCTTTGATATAAAAGGTGTCTTTTTTTCAAAGGCAGGAACTTTTTCTCCCTTCATTTCCCTTGAGATATTAATCAGCTCAGTTAGACTTATCCTTCTTACATTCGGATTGGTTTGAAAATCATCCCTTGATATGGCAGAGGAAGAGCCTGATGTTCTGCCTTTACGATCCCTTCTTGTAACGGATATATCCTCTGACCTATAGTCAATACCCTTACTTTTTTTGTCCTTAATGTCCTTGAGCTTATTAATTTGTTCTTCAATATCAATATTTGATGCAGATGGCATATATTATCACCTCACCTTATCTGTATATGACTGCCTGTATATTTTATATAGATTAATATTGCCCCAATTACTGCCAAAATCAATGGCAAAACAACTGCAATACTTATTCTTACCGGCACCTCTACCCTTACCATATATGAGTTGAAATTTCCGGCTTCATCCGTAACATTGATCTTATATAGACCATCTACGTCTATTATATCATCCTCGAAGGAAAGGGACATACCATTACCGGTTATTTCAACTTGGGAACTTTCATCCTGTTTTATAATTTCCAGTTGGTCCCTGGCTATCCCCCCTGCATCAATGCCTTTAAGGGTAAGGCGGGGAGCACTTCTGTCACGTCGGTAGTTAAAGCTATAGTCGGGCATATCTGAATTTATACTTTGAAAAACTATTCTGTACTGACCGTCTGACAGGGTTTTGTAAAGGCTGCTGTTTTCAACCTCCAACTGCTTTCCGTCAAGTATAACAGATGAAATTTTATAACCAATGGGGGGATTGATATAGTTTACCAGATTTTCCGCTCCCTTTGTAATCTGGAAGCTGAAGCTGGCTACAGAGGCAACATAGCCATACACATTGCTCTGGGTAGGTGTATATACATCCGCCTCCTCCATGTCTTCCTCTGAAAAATCATACAAATCACTTTCATCTATGCCATCCAGATATTCCTCTCCCAGTGATGTATCAACATCATATACTACATTTATGGAATAATATCCAGGTTCTGAATAAAGTTTACCGCTGGAAAGATTGAACTCCTCTCCATCCTTAGTGGCTGTTATGTATGCCCTTTCATCCTCGTTAAAGTATATCCTTACACCCTTATCGGTTATGGCACAGTTAGGAATTGATGTATAAAGACTGTAATAGCCCTCCATATCCTGCACGTACATTCCCGATTCCCTGCTATAGGACTGAGTAAACTCTATATTATTATAAAACTCATCCTCAAGGTCAATATCTTCCGAGGAGATAGTATCAAGTATAAAGTTAATACGACCGATATCCTCGTCGTCCTTTACAACAACCGTATACTCGCCGTCCCCATAGATATAATCCCCTGATTCGTAGGGCAGAACTTCTCCGTCTTTATACAGCACAACATTAACATAATCGTTATAAGTAAGTCTGACAATATTTTCAACAACACTGCCTAAACGTACAGTGCTTTCGATATAATACTCATCATTCAGATAATATCTGTAAAAGCCGCTTTGCTCCATATATTCTTCCGTCATACTTACTTCCGCACCAAAGGCAGACAGTGGAAACAGAAAGAACATATACAGCAGTATTATAAGAATTTTTTTCATTCTATCACCTGATCCAAGCTGTTAATAAGGTCAATATCTTTGCTTATAACAACATACTCATATATCCTTCCGTCAAGCAGGTCATTTATTCTTAAATCATTGTCTGACTCCTTCATTTCATCAGCCACATCAGCAGAACAAATAGCAACGTCTATTATACCCGACTGCAAATCCGAAAGTAACTCACTGTTATTACTGTAATTGCTGTACTCACATTCATCATTAAGGGATGTATAGTAGCTGTAATTAAAACCTTCTGCAATGCCAGCCTTTTTTCCTGAGAAGTCATCGGATATTCTGTAATCATCATAACTTACACAGCAGGCATTATCATAGGCCATTACCCTGCTTTTCCATACTCCGTAATCTATAGCCCTACCCACTTCAACAGCACCTATAGCTACGTCATATCCACCGTCCAGCAATCCGTTGCGATCAACTTCGCTGATTACAACATCGCCATTATAATAATTTTTGACGGCATTCATAACATCCTCAGAACACTCATACCCTTCCTCAACTGCAATCGTTACACCTGTTTCCTCGGAACAACCGGTTGATATAAATGCTAATAATAAAAGAATAATTAGTTTTTTCATATACTTCACCTTATTCAAACATCTCAACAAGTTTTTCTGAGGCCACTATCCTGATTGAAGTCCTCTTTGTAGGTGCCGTTATTACAAAGGCCTGACCTCTGCCGTTTGTAATAATTTCGTCCTGCTCCGTTTCGTTAATTGCACCGGCCTTTTCATAAAGCTTGCAAAGATCGTGCATATCATTAGGCGCAAGGGAAAATATAAAGGAATACTGACTTGCGTTTATTATGGCAGTTGACTTACGTGCAATCTCCTCTGTACCTACAAAATCCTTAATATTCTGTGTAATAATAATCTGCATACCGTTATACTTTCTGATACGCTTTGCAAGCTGGAACATAAAGTCAAGGGCAATGGGATATTTAGGGTCAATAAATACATGGGCTTCATCAATAACTACTATTATTTTTCTCTTTGCATTATACTTTGTATTATAGTCCCTGTTTTTAATTATCTCATTGTCAAGCCACTTTAGTATAAGAAGCATCTGTGCATTTGCAACGGTATTGTTTTTATTAGCAAGAAGTGACTGAAAATTAAATACCGTAAAGTTTTCCTTAATATCAAGTGTAGACTCACCATTCCAGAGATTGGCATTTCGTCCTCCTGTGGCAAACTTGGATATGTAATTAATTAATATACGCAGGTTGTTTTTGCTGTAATCACCCTTTGCAGTCTGATAATCAATAAGGAGTGTGTCATACAGGTCGTCAAATATAGGATAATCCTCCGGCTTCAGCTTTGTTAAATCCGTCATCTCATCAATGCCCTTTAACTCATATACCCTTATAATTACGTTATTAAGGTATTCCAGGGCATCATTGTCTATACCGGGAAGTATTTGTCTGAAATACTCCTCAAGGAACTGGAGATGAACGGAAAAACTAACGGAGGCTGCATCCTCATCGCTGACTTTTTCATCATCACTTAAGCTGGTAATTATGTGGAAAGGATTGATCCTTCCCTGGGTAGCAGAACCTACATCAATAATATTTCCGTTAAGATTTTTAGCAAGATTTGTATATTCATTTTCGGGATCCAGTATAAATATCTTGCTGTTTTCTGCCGAAAGATTTGCAAGCATCATCTTTGTAGCAAAGGATTTACCGCTACCTGACTTACCTATTACCACCATGTTGCTGTTGACTCTCTCATCATTTCTTTTAAAGAAATCAACAAATACAGGCATACCCGACGAATTACCCAGATTAATGCCTCCCACATCGGAGATATGACCGTACACAAAGGGAAATACTGCCGCAACAGAGGATGAATGTATAGCCCTGCCCTTTTTCCTAAGGGGATCATAGGCTGAAATCTGACTGCCTACAAAGGCATCAAACTGTCTGAACAGCATGTCGGTAACCCTCAGTGACTGTTCGGCAAGAAGTCTTCTTACCCTTCTTTTAATACTGTTGGTATTTGCAGTCTGTTTCATATCCGGATTAAGCTGACGCATTGATTCATCATAGTCATATACTGTTACGTAAATATTTACATCAAATAATGTCTCGTTATCACCCTGTAAAAGAACAAGCAGGTTTTGCAGGGTAGAAATATGACTTTGAAGCTCAATTATCTTACTTTCCTTGGATGTTACATTAGTCTGACCATGGAGTTCCATAAGGGAACGGTCAATATTTCTGACTGCCTTGTACCTGTCAATGGGATTAATTTTCATAACCACCTTTGTATCAGGCATATTAAAAAGTCTGCTTCCCCATGCATTTCCAACAGTAGTCGGATAATTAATTATTCTGAAATTATGGGTTACCAGATCATCAATCTTGACTGTTCTGGGTCTGAACTCAATCTTATGTGGAAGAACCCATTCAAAATATTCCTCCTCTGTAAGTTCATCTGCCTCCCTTTCATCAAAGTCAGTTGAAAAATTGTATTTAAGGAATACCGCAAGCTCCTTTGAGTTAAGCAGCTTTACTCTTATTCCACCCTGGCTCATTTGCTCGGAGATTGCAGATACAAGTTCCCTTACACCTGATGGACTGCTGTCAAATACACAAATGTAATGGAAGCAATCATATATTTTTTCATCATAATTAATACGCTCTATATTCTCTATTCTGTCACAGATAATATCAAGGCGTGCCCTAAGCTCATCTTCCTCAATAACTCCGTTTATAAAGGCTTCGCTTATATCGTCAATCTTTTTGTTTTCCCGCTCTATATATTCGTCATAGATAATGGGGCGGTCAATCTTGACTATTGACAATGACTGACTTTCAGTGACATTCCTTAAGGCAGCACCGAATACCCTGTCAATCATAAAGTCCTGTTTGCTTTCTGTCATAAACCTGAATTCAACAGGGGATACCTCTATTACCATACTATAGTACTTGCCGCCATAGTGGATCATATCCTCCTTTATGTCGGTAAATGCTATCAAATCCGGAACAGAAAATTTGCTTTTGGGCTCCTTATGCTTCTTTACTTTGTCTTCCTCATTCTCACCTTCCCATTGGTCATCTTCATTTCCAATAAATTTTTCATCAATTTTATATTGGGAAATAACCTTAGAGGGTCTTGAATAATGTCTTATGATATATCCAAGGAATACATAGTTTTTATCCTCATCCACCGAAATCAGCAAAAGGACAAAAACAATAATTATGCCTGTAATAATATACAGCTTGTATGGTAAATTAGAACATAAAACAAGTGCAGCCAATGTTATGCCAATTGCCGCAACACAAAAGTCAGCAATTGATATGCCCTTAAAAAGCTCCAGGCTTACCCTTGTCTTCTTAGGAATAATCCTCATCATTCATTACCTCCCTGCCTGCTGTCTGTTTTTCTGTCCATGAAGGATTCCTTGCTTGAGCTCCTGTGGGGCGGAGCAGAGTTACTTCTCCTTCTTGTCATTGCATCTCCCATTATTTTTTCCAGAGCATCTGCCCTGTCCGCTCTTGCCTCAAGGCTTGCTGCCGCCTCTGCATCCGGCTGTACTGCATCGAGTTTGGGGGCTGCTGCCTGCTGCTTTGGAACAAATATATCAGAAAGCCCCTCTGTATTGATCCTGCCCCAGTTACCCGGCTGCTGAGCCTCAGGTGCACTGTTCACATATGTTTCATAGTCACGCATAATCTGATTTCTTTCATCATGGGACTTAGCTGCCAGATAAGCGGTTCTGTATGGAGCTGTTCCTTCATATTCCGTATCAGAGCTTCCGCTGAAATAGGTATCATAAGTTATACCCTCATCAGATGACAACTCCAGAACCGGACTGGACTGATAATGCTCATCCATATACTTATACCTTGCCCTGTGTGTTGGAAGTGCAGCAAACTTAAGCCTTTCCTGTGCATCCAGGCCTGAGGCAAAGCTCTCCTCCTTCTCACTGATTTCAGGAGGCGTATAAGCAGGCATGCCTGCCAGGGCACCTCCGCCGCTTTGTTTTACCACTTCAGCCGATACATACTCTGCAAAGGCCTCCCTTTGACTATGGGTAGCAAGAGTCATATATCTGGTACCTGCTTCTTTGTAAAAACTTTGCATGGCTTCATATTTTTCCTTCAGCTGTGGATCGGCTTGCTGGCTTGCCATTTTACCGTAGGTGTCGGAGGCTGTGGTAAGCTGCGCTCCATAATCCTCCTCAGTACTGTTTGAAAATTCAAATCTTTCAAACTTACCTTCCTTTACAGCTTTTAATATATTACTTCTTTCCTGATGGGTTACTGCATTTGCATAATCCCTAATTGCCCGTTCATTACCTGTATCTGCCACCATAGAAAAGCCCTCATATTCCTTAGGTGTAAGCTGAACACCTTCCACACTGACGGAACTGCTTTCAAAATTTGCTATCTTTTGTAAAACAGCACTCCTGTCTTCACCAGTCGCCCTTTGATACTGCTCGGAATATGCAGCGTAGGACTTTGCCATCTTATGGGCATGCTCTCTTGTTTCGGAATCAGGGGCATAATGAGCTAAAATATTCCATGCGGAATAGGCCTGTTCGATACTCTTATATCCACTGTCCTCTGACATAACATCTGTAAACATACTACTGTTATCCCTTACAAAGGATTGTCTTGATGCACTATCCGGCATGCTGTCATATTTAGCTCTTGCAAGTGCAAGCTCCCTAACTTCTGAATTACACTGCTGCCATTTTGTTGAACCTGCTCTATGCCTGTCTCTGTTTTGAATAGCCCTGTCAAGATTGGTACTAAGTGCTTTCCTTGCACTGTCTTTACTTTCTTCCGAGCTGTTATAATCACTGAATTCAGCCTCATGGCCTGCTATAAAGGCTTCCCTGTCGGTTTTTGAACCTATCAACTGCATTTGAGTACCAAGGCTCTCAAGCTGTGTAAGTCTGGCATCATAGGTATTCCATTCATCACTGCCCTGCTTAAACATATCCCTGTTATTGCGTATGGTAAGCATCCTTGCATTAAGATTACCCAATGCCTTAACCTCACGCCTTGATACATTGTCTTCAAACATATCTCCGCTTAAGGAATGTATCTCAGCTCTTTCACTGTCAGAGGTTGCATTTTCGTACTTTGACCTGAGGGATATAAGGGAACTGAGCTGGGAGTCAAGTGCCTTATACTCAGGAGAATTTGGGGAGTACTTGCCTCTGACAGACTGTATCCTTGCAATATTGCCCGTTATATTTTTCATACGTCTTGAATCAGTAAAGCCCATAGATGATGGACTTATAAAGTCGGCGTGGGATTCCATCAGTTTTTCACGTTCTGCCCTGGTATCCTTGGAATTAAATTCGTCTACCAGATTATCCAGCCTCTGTATTTCCTCATTGAATTGATTCCAGCCTGCACTGCCCTTTTCAAACATATTTCTGTTGGCAATGGCTCGTCTTTTTCTGTCACTGATGACACTTAAAGCCCTCCGCTCCTTAGATGTACGATCCTCTGCCCTTGCTTCAATATTATCACGGGTAAATGAGCTTCTTTCACTATGGGAAGTCAAGCCACTGAACATTGCCTGCTTTTGAAGGAGAGCTTGATAAGCTTTATTCGCCCTGTTCCATTCAGGACTGTTTGGTGCTAACTTATCCCTTGCGACCTTTGCCTCCTCGACCCTGTTTGCAAGTTTCCTTGCTACAGCCGCTTCACCTCTGTTATGACCTTCAATATCTCCAAACTCACTGTGTGACTTAATAAAATCTGCCCTTTGGCTATGCTTGTCAAGCATGTCAAACTGGTTTCTCAGGCGTGAAAGGTTGCTCAGGCGGGTATTATACTTATTCCAATCTTTAGATCCCTTTGCAAAGGTATCCCTCAGTTGTTTTGTATTTGCAATTCTTGTATCCAGGTTTCTGAGTGCCTTTCTCTCTGAGGAACTTGTCATATCCGAGTCAGTAAACTTTGATCCGTCAACCTTAAGGGATGCAACCCCTCCCTGTTTGTTAAACTTTGCCATAAATTTTTCTCTTTCGGCATGGGTTTTAAGTTTAGTAAAGTCGGAAAGGGCTTTATTACCCTTTTCAATCTGTCCCTTAAGAGCACTGTATTTGCTTCCACGTTTTGTAAAATCAGCTTTGGCGGCATTAACACTGTTTCGTCTTTTCAGGCTATCCGCAAAGCTTTGCTCTTTACTGCTTGCCACTTCACCGGAAAAGCCCCTTGATACAGAGCCCTTCACCATACTGTTTTGCCTGCTTTTTTTCATGGAATCCGACAGATAGCCGGCAGCAAACTTTGCAGTTCCTATGGCATGCCTTGCTACATGGGGCATCTGTCTTAGTCTTCTGCTGTTTTCATTAATGCTTGCTCTTTCAGCCATACCTGCATCCTGATCAATAATACCGGTTATGGTAGTACCGAGATTTTTTACCGCCAGCAGGCATCCGATCATAAATACAAGCTTCAGGATAATATCCACAGACTTATTTGCCGCCGCCTGAACCACATTGGAGGAAGCAGAAATTTCCTCTGTAAAACTTATAGTATAGCCATCTGTACCTGAAATAACGATACACAATACCATCATTACTATATTGAGGGTAACTATCATACCTACGCCCATGCAAAGCCTGCCGATGAAAGTCCTTCTCCATCTGCCAAACCGTTCACCGTCATCAAGGGGCATAGTTGCAACAAACAGAGGCGATACAATATACAATACAATTATTTCAATTACCCTCTGAATGAATGTGCCTGCCATTGTAATAAGATTAATAAGCAGTATAAGTAACCCAATTATACCCACTACAAAATCCACATTGGATGCCCTGTGTATATATGGCAGAACATCTGAAAGATTGTACCAGAACATATTTGTTTCCTGTATTTTGCCTACAAGGCTATTGTACTCTGCCTGTGAGATAGGAAATTCAAGAGAGGCATTCTCTACACTGCTCCTTACGGAAAGGAGGAAAAGGTTGTCTGTAATTGAACTTACACTTCCCATGGAAGTAGCCACATACAGGGAATTCATCACCCTTGAGGTCAAGTCTATAAGACCGTAACACAGTGCAGGCAAAATTAAAAATGTAATTGCACTTGTTATAAACCTGGTCAGAATAGTACCCACATTCCTTTTACCGTCATAGCCAAAGTCAAGTGTATTTCTGATGACAGAAATTGTGGTAAAAATAAACAAAAGTACAACAGACAAAGCAGTAATATACCAAAATGCCTTTTCAACTGCCGGCTGCTGAAAAATTATTGAAACAATATTATCCTGCTTTCCCTGATAATTAACATTCGTAGCACCTGAAAAGGCGTAAACGGCAGTTTCGATAGCATAGAGTACGGATAATGCAAAAGCATATAATTTATATACAAATGTAGCAAGAATTTCAGCAACAAACTCAACAATATATTTTACGGCATTTTCCCAGATAACAGAACAAACCGGTGCAATAACATTACTTACAAGCCATGTCAACACACTGGTAATGCCTGACATTATCCAGTTTGCAATTTTGTCAAATATGCCTAAAAAAACTATATCATGCATACACACACACCCTAACTAAACTACTTTTTGGTTGGCTTAACCGGCTTTGTCCTGACCCTTCTTGTAGCAGTACCGAAGGCATCAACAACAGTTGCAAATGCTTCACTTGATCCCATAATATTTGCATCAGACAGAATTCTGTTAAATACATCCCCTGCCTTTTCAAACGCAAGGCTAAGCATAACAACAGAATAAAGCCTTATTATATATGAGAGAATACCGGTACTTTGATAAATGAAATTATCTGCCAGAAAAACAGGTATAAGTATAAAGTAAACCTTTACAGACATAATAACACCTATTGAGCTGAAACAAGTACCTATAAAGAAATCCTTCCAACGCCTGAAACGTTCTCCCCCGTCCAAAGGGGTTAATGCCACAAAAAACGGTGCAATTACCAGCCCCACTACTATCAGTACAATTCTCTGTACAAATACAAAGGCAGCACCTGCCATATATTTCAGCACAAAGACAATACAAATTATACCTGAAATATAATCTATTTTTGTCAGCAGCAGATCCTGGGTAACATCTTCTACATCATAGTACTTTCTATCTCCCCTGTAAAAGCCCTCAACTCTGGACCAGTCAGGATTATAACCCGATTCACCTATAAGCTGTCTTAAAACATTTGCCTTATCCTTTTCCGGATCTCCCGTTTTTCCTGCATTAATTGCAGAGGCGGCAAAAATACAGTTGGATATCCTTGTATTGCTTCCGCTGCCTATAGCATAGTTCATGGAGTTTTCAACACCACTGATTATAACATTGCTAAGGCTCACTACTCCATAGGCCGACACCTGTATAACCATAAACAATACAAAGGTACTTGCTGCCAGCTTTATAATATCCGTTACCTTCTGTCCGTCATCACTGAGATTTGAAATACTTCTGATAACCGCAGCCACCAAAAATATAAAGCACAGTACAATACTTAATACCCATACCTTTACAAATACACTCTCTATAACAGGCATTCGCAGAAGCACCTCGGTCAGGTATCCCTGATCACTTACTTTTGCCCCGTTTACAATATGTGTATAGTAAATCTGGTTTGCACCTGATATGGCATCAAATATATCCTGTAATATATCTACTAATTTAAGAAGGGCAACGTAAAAGCCGTAAAACAGTACAACTATCTTTTCGAGAATAACATTGAGTATTTCGTCCACAAATTTAACAAAAATTGTTACAAAGACCTCTGCGGTAAACTCAATAAGAGGATTAAAAAAGTTGTCCCTGATCCAATCTATGAAATTAAAAGCAATGGGAACAATAAATTGTCCGTTCATATAATCACAACCTTTTTTATCTGACAGAGAACTTCTTTGAATTGTAGATCATAAATACACCGACACCTGCTATAATTACTATAAACAATACAATGGCACCTACACCTGCAGGGCCGATATGTCTTACTATGCTAAACTCATAGCTTGACTGATTACCTGCTTCATCCACCGCTATCAATGTATATTTACCCAGACCCTTAAAGGTAACCGATCCTCCGTTTTCGCTGAGAACGGTTTCTTCTCCCGATTCACTGAACAGACTCATGGCAACGCCTTCCTCATCACAAATAGCAGTTACTTCATTGCCTGTTGATCTCATTTTGTCATCCAGTCCCTCAAAGGTAACCTGGGGAAGGGTTCTGTCAATCATAATTTCAACAATGATTGACGGCAGGTTTTCTCCGCTTATCTTAATACTGTATTTACCGTCAAGGGGCAGAACTACTGAATCTATACCTGTTTCAACTGCATTATATGCCTGGGCATCAATAAGCTCTGTACCTGATTTCCAGATTTCGGCAACATCTTCCCTGCTGCCGTCTTCTTCCGCTGTTTCCACGGTAGTTACTTCCGTGGCATCTTCCGAAAGATCCATATCTTCCTCAGGATTTACCTCATCCTGATATATACCCTTATAGTCTTCATATACAAGATCCGTAATTTTATATCCGGCAGGTGCCTCAAAGCTTTCCAATGAATTAACAGCCCTGTCATAAAGACTGAAGTAAAGGGTAAGGCTGTTACCATCCATATCATTTATATACACGGTATACTCACCGCTTTCGGACATTTCTGAAGAAAATTCATAGTCCTCTCCGTCCTTTGTAACGGAACAGTTGAGGTCATCGGGAACATCAATTTTAAGACTGTAATTGGCAAACATACCCACAGGCATATTGGTATAAACTTTTTCCTCACCTATGGTATATTCAAACATATTTCTTTCCGCATTATATGTATTGGTTATGCCTGAATTATGTGAGGTATTATAATCAATGTTACCCAAAACGCCTTCCGTCAGCTCTGTGGCAGGTTCTGTAGTAGTATCCCCTGTCTGTATATTTCCGCCGGAAGCCTCCACACCCTCCTGTATCCTGAAACTGAACCTGGCTTTATAGGGTGTGCCGCCCAGACTGCTTGTTATATTTAAGATATATGTACCCTGTTCATTAATAAGCGTCCTGTTCTGAAAAGGTACAGCCAGACCGTCTTTTGTCATGGCAACAGTCATATTATCGGGTATATCAATATAAACATTTCCACCGCTTATTCCGTTATTTGATATATTGGAATAAAAGGAATCACTGTTTGAAAAGGTTTCTTTATAAAGATTTGCATCGCTGTTGTATGTTTCCGAAAGGGTATCTTCCATTTCCTCACTCTCAGTAACAGGTGCAGTATACTCTGTCTGTAAATCTGCCGAACTGAAATCGGAACTCATATCCGTACTTTCAATAAGATTGGCTGATATATTTGCATCCGTTTCCACATCAGGTATGGTAAAATTCAGCTTTGTTTCATACACCAGCTGATATCCCTCTGCAACCGAATAATTTTTACCATAGACAGTAAGCTCGTAATTACCAGGAGAAGTAAACTGTTTATTATTGCTTACAGAAATAGGAACACCGTTTCTTTTAAGACTATAGCCTACATTATTGGGAAACATAAAGGATGCACTTGAAACCTCGGCATTATAATCGGGAACTGTTGAAAAAAACGCCTTATAATTTGGAAATGTATACTTATACATCCCTGTTGATGCATCTGACTCAACGGTATTGACACACTCAAGCATCGGGCAGTTATATACGGCATTATATCTACCCTTTGCAGGTGTACCCATTATCCTGAAGGTATAAAGGGCATACACGTCCTCATTGCTTATTACATCCTTTGTACTGAGGGATACGGTATAGTATCCCTTTTGTGATATTGTATTTCCACTTGTAAAGTCTATTACATGGCCATCCTGTTTCAGGGTTGCAGTAATATCCTTTGGAATATTTAAAATAACACCGTCATAGGTTTGTCCGCCATTTGGCAGGGTTGTCATAAACTGCCTGCCACTTGCAAAGGTTTCGGTATACATACCCGATTTGCTGTCAAAGGCTTCAACAAAATAGGAGGTTGCCTCTGCCCCTGAAGTATTGAGTCCAAGACCTGTCAGGGTGACTATGATACAGCAAAGCACCGCTAATTTTTTCTTAATTGTTTTCACCCATATCAACCTCATCTGAATCCACCTCATTTAAAGCTTTCTTTCTGTAAAAGTCCATGTCAAAAAACATCTTAATCCATGTTTTATCAACTATATAATAAATAATTGCAAGCCCCAGAATAAGAGTTATCACAACATAAACCTTGCTTCCGAATGTGTACCTGTATATAACCTCATACCTTGAAACAAGAAGGGGAATACATGACACCAGATTAAAAAAGCAATGTACAATAGCACCCGGAAATACGCTTTTGTAATATAAATAAATACATCCCAGAAAAAATCCGATTACGGCAGTATACAAACTCCACACTAAATTAAAGTGCATAAGTCCGAATATACATGTTGCCGCTATAAGACCTTTAACTTCACCCAGTTTCTCATTAAGCTGTCTTTGAAATATACCACGGAAAAATATTTCCTCAAGTACAGGGGTAACAATGGCTATTACTATAACGGTACCGTAGATATTGCCCCCCATTATAACCTGATAGCTTTCCGTATATCCTGAGGATATTCCCGATGGAAGTATGTTAAGTATACCTCCTATCAAAAAATTAAGTCCCACACCAAGGAGCATAAGTACAAGGACTTCCCTTTTAGACAGCTTGACAAAACTGATTCCAAGGGATTGTTTAATATTGTAATTTCTCTTTTTTTTATCTCTGCGTCTGACAGAATTAATTGTCAGGGCCATAGCTGCTGCCGTTGTAACGGCAACACTGACGCCATAGGGATAGAAAACCACTGTCAATACACAGTAACAAAGTACATATAACAGTATATTACCTACTATTCCCACATACACATTACCATTGTTTTTTTTATCCGGCTTAAACATATAATCACACTTTTAGACCTTTTTACCAATCCAATTCATCATCTGACGTACTGGTGTCAGAATCTGCATACATCCGTGTACTGTCTTCCCAATCATCATTTTCTCCGTCTGATTCAGGCTGATTATCCTGCAATCCGTTTTTATCATGTTTTGAAGAATTATTTTTGCTGTCCTCTGCTTTATTTGATGGCATAAATGATTTTTTGATTATAATAACACCAACTATTGCAATAACTAAAACAGCTGCCAGTATAGATAAAATAATCACACTCCATGATAAGCCTGCATTACCCAATACAAAGGTATATTCATTTTCATTGCCTGCTGCATCTGAAACAACAATGCTGTACTTGCCTTCACCTTCTATAACGGCACTTCCGTCCACTGTGGTAATTTGCTCCTCATTGTTATCACTGTCCCTGAGCATAATCACTGCCTCAGTATCCTCACAGTATATGGTAACACTGTTGTTATCCGTTCTCATATTTTCACCAATGCCATCAAACCTGATTACCGGTGCCGTGGTATCCAGCATTATGGTAACGGAAAGTATAGGCATACCTCTTTTTCCCTGCATAAGGAAGTCATATTGGCCGTCCAGCTGAAGCTCAAAAATATCAGGAAGTGAGTATTGCTGGGTTTCGATGTTCAGAAGTTTTTCTTCATATTCCTGTTCATCCTCTGATGATAACCCTGAATATGTATTTTTAAAATCACTGTACTCAACAAAAACAAACTCATAGCCCTCAGGCACTGTAAACTCCCTCATGTAGTTTACCGAATATGCCGCTATATCAAAGCTGACAGAAACCTCATCTCCATCAGACTTAACACTTAATTCATACCGTCCGTCTTCTGTCAGATGATCTGTATATTCAATTTCTTCTCCATCCTTTGTAAGGACCTTTTCCAAACCACCGGGAACATTAAGTGTAACTGCACTGTTTGAAAACATACCATCGGGTACAGAGGCATAGAAGACCTCATCTCCGCAATCAAAAACATACATACCCATGTCACTGTCATAGCTGTTTTTTACATCATATCTGACAGTGCTTTCTGATTTTTCACCGTCACTGTTTCCACGATTGGTTTCCGATTCTTCCCTTTGAGATTCCGATTCGGTATTTTCTTCACTCATAATGTTTTTAAGCTCTGCAACGCCATTCTGGATTCTGAAGGAGAAACTTGCCGTTGAAGTACTGCCATCATAAACATCAGTAATAAGCATAAGATAGCTGCCGGGCTCGTTTATGTAAGTTTTGTTCCGGAACTCAACGGGAATACCATCCTTTGTCATGGACACTGACATATTATAGGGAATGTCAAAATATACGTTTCCGCCTACTATACCATTATTTGGTGTATTGGTATAAAAGGCATCTCCCGTGCTAAAGGTTTCCGAATATATATTTGCTGACTCAAAATAGCTTTCAAGCAGAGAATCATCAATCATCTCCCTTTCTGCAATCAATTCCTTCTCCGGTTGTTCCTCAGTCGGAATATTTAACTGAGTTTCCTGTAGTGATATATCATTTTCAACCTGAATATCGTATTGCACAGGTGCTGGTATTGTAAAGTTCAGTACCGTTTCATAGCATGCCTCGTATCCACCGCTTTGGGCATAACTATAGCCGAATA
>CASFCZ010000024.1 GCA_949293325.1 uncultured Eubacteriales bacterium
ATGATGGTACCCGCCTTTTTAATAAAGGACCAGCCTCTTTCCCACATACTGCGCAGTACATTGCCTACGGTAGGCATATGGTAAGCAGGCAGCTCCATAACAAAAGGAGCAGGGTCGCCGGCAAACATATTAGTCTTTTTAAGTATAATGCCTGAAATAACGATGGCAGCCACGCCTACGAAATAAGCACTTGGAGCAACCCATGCAGCTCCGTTGAAAAGGGCACCTGCAATAAGGGCTATGATAGGCAGCTTGGCACCACAGGGTATGAAAGTAGTTGTCATAATTGTCATACGTCTGTCACGTTCATTTTCAATGGTACGTGATGCCATTACACCGGGAACACCGCAGCCCGTACCTATAAGCATAGGTATGAAGGACTTGCCGGAAAGACCGAAACGGCGGAAGATTCTATCCATAATAAAGGCAATTCTTGCCATATATCCGCAGGATTCAAGAAAGGCAAGGAAGATAAAGAGAACAAGCATCTGTGGCACAAAGCCCAGTACAGCACCCACACCGGCTACGATACCGTCAAGCACAAGGCTCTGAAGCCAATCTGCACAGCCCACAGCCGTAAGACCGCTTTCAATGATAACGGGAACACCCGGTACCCACCAACCGTAGTCGGCAGGATCAGGCTCGGCAACCTCAGAGGCAGCAAGGAAAGCATCCGCATCCACATCAAGGACTTCCTCAACATTGCCCTCATCGTCCGTAAGCTCAACCTGTGCGGTAACATCTGCCGCATCTGCCGCAAGGATTGAATATGCGTCCTCGGCAGGCTCTTCGGCAGTAACGGCTGAGGTGTCAATACCCTCGGCGCCGGCAGCCTCTATAAAGGCATCAATCTGTGCCTGAGCCGTTTCATACTGGGCAGTTGCATCATCATATTCAGCTCTGCCATGTCCGAATAAATACCAGCCGTCACCGAACACACCGTCATTAGCCCAGTCCGTTGCATATGTACCCACAGTAGTAACGGATACATAGTAAACAATGAACATAACCACCGCAAAAATAGGAAGGGCAAGAATACGGTTGGTAACGATTCTGTCTATCTTATCGGAAACGGAAAGATTTGAAGTACTCTTTTTAGCGGTAATACACTTTCCTATAATACTTGATATGTACTCGTATCTTTCGTTTGTAATGATGCTTTCGCTGTCATCGTCAAAGGCAGCCTCAAAGTCGTTGATGATTGAGTCAACGTTGAAGGACTTTGACATGGTATCTTTGATTTTATCATCTCTTTCAAGGAGTTTGATTGCATAAAATCTCTTTCTGGATTCCTCAACGGAGCCATCAATAACGCTTTCTACCTGAGAGATGTACTCCTCAGCCTTCTTTGAAAAGCTGTGGCTCACCGCCTGTACCTTTCCCGACTTGGCAGCGGCAACGGCAGCATCGGCAGCCTCCCTGACGCCTGTACCCTTAAGTGCGGAAATCTCCACAACAGGCACACCAAGTGCCTTTGAAAGTGCATTGATATTTACCTTCTGTCCCGTCTTTTGGAGTATATCAGCCATATTTACCGCAATAACGGTAGGTATGCCAAGCTCAAGAACCTGTGTGGTAAGATAAAGGTTACGTTCAAGATTTGTACCGTCAACAATATTTAAAATAGCATCGGGACTTGTACCCAGAAGGTAATTACGTGATACTACCTCCTCTAGTGTATAGGGAGAGAGGGAATAAATTCCGGGAAGGTCAGTGATGGTGACCTCCTTGTTGAATTTAAGCTTACCCTCCTTTTTTTCAACGGTAACGCCGGGCCAGTTTCCCACAAACTGATTGGAGCCTGTAAGGGCATTAAACAATGTAGTTTTGCCGCTGTTTGGATTTCCTGCCAAAGCAATAGTAAGTGCCATAATAATCTCCTTTCTTAAATACATCAATTAGCATTAGCTAACTATATTCCATAATAAAGCACTAATATATACAAAGCACTTTCATATACACACCTTAAGAGTGTATTTACTGAACATCTACCATCTGGGCATCTGCCTTCCTTATGCTTAGCTCATAGCCCCTTACGGTAAGTTCAATAGGATCCCCAAGGGGTGCCACCTTACGCACATAGACAGGAGTATTCTTTGTAAGACCCATATCCATTATTCTGCGCTTTACAGCACCCTCACCGTTAAGCTTAACAACAGTTACGCTTTCCCCGGGTTTTACATCCTTTAACGTCTTCATATTCTTCCTCCTTATTCAATTAATATCCTGTTTGCCATTTGTCGGCTTATTGCTATGCGTGTTTCACGCACATTAACAATAAGATTACCGTTGATACGGGAAACAATAATTATCCTTGTTCCCTCTGTAAAACCAAGGCTTTGCAGATGATGCCTGATATTATCATTACCCGTAAGTTTCATGATTGTATAGTCCGTACCAATATCCGCCATTGAAAGGGGCATAATGGTCACCTCCAAAGCCGCAGTTATTAGTCTTAGCTAATCTTGGTTAGCTTTAGCTAATTTATGTATATACTTTACTACTCTTTCTTTCTTTTGTCAAGGGATTATTTCATAAAATATATGTTACAACAAAAAACAAATTTTGAATCCTGTGCTTCTATATATAAAGCTCAATTTTAGTTTTGGATCACCCTCTTTACAAATAAATATCTTCCATAATTTACAGCTGAAATTAAAAAGAGAATTTGACAAAATATCACTTAAGATATATAATTAATTCATTATAAAATCATGGTATATCTTTGATATATTTCGGTATGCAAACAGCTGAAACAAAGATATCGGTAAAAGGAGAAACAACAATGGCTAAGGAAAAAATGGTTACTGCCATTACCTCCATGAAGGAGGACTTTGCGCAGTGGTATACGGACGTAGTTAAGAAGGCAGAGCTTATCGACTATTCCAGCGTAAGGGGCTGTATGATACTTCGTCCCAACGGCTATGCTATATGGGAAAACATACAGAAGGAGCTTGATGCAAGATTTAAAGCAACAGGTGTGGAAAATGTATACATGCCACTCTTTATCCCTGAAAGTCTTTTACAGAAGGAAAAGGATCATGTTGAGGGCTTTGCACCTGAGGTTGCATGGGTAACCCATGGCGGCGGCGAAAAGCTCCAGGAAAGACTTTGTGTCAGACCTACTTCCGAAACACTTTTCTGTGACCTGTATGCAAATATAGTACAGTCCTACAGAGATTTACCTAAGCTGTATAATCAGTGGTGCTCTGTAGTAAGATGGGAAAAAACCACACGTCCATTTTTAAGATCAATGGAATTTCTCTGGCAGGAGGGTCACACAGCCCATGCCACTGCTGAAGAAGCGGAGGAAAGAACCATTCAGATGCTTAATATTTATGCCGACTTCTGTGAGCAGGTGCTTGCTATACCTATGATAAAGGGTAAAAAGACCGATAAGGAGAAGTTTGCAGGTGCCCACTCCACATATACCATAGAGGCACTTATGCACGACGGCAAGGCATTGCAATCAGGCACAAGTCACAACTTTGGTGATGGCTTTGCCCGTGCCTTTGGCATACAGTATACCGATAAGGAAAACAAGCTTCAGTATGTACACCAGACCTCCTGGGGTATGTCAACACGTATCATAGGTGCTATTATCATGGTACATGGCGATGACAGCGGACTTGTACTTCCTCCACGTATTGCACCAACTCAGGTTATGATAATCCCTATCGCCCAGAAAAAGCCCGGTGTCCTCGAAAAGGCTGCCGAGCTTAAGGAAAGACTTTCAGCTGTATGCCGCGTAGGTCTTGACGACAGCGATAAAACTCCGGGCTGGAAGTTCAGCGAATATGAAATGAGGGGTATCC
>CASFCZ010000025.1 GCA_949293325.1 uncultured Eubacteriales bacterium
GCTGCTAACGAGTCTTTCGGTTACAATGAAGATCCTATTGTATCTTCTGATGTTATCGGTATGAGATACGGCTCACTCTTTGATTCTACTCAGACTATGGTTAATAAGATCGCTGACGATCAGTATGAGGTTCAGGTAGTATCCTGGTATGATAACGAAAACTCTTACACAAGCCAGATGGTTAGAACAATCAAGTACTTTGCTGAGCTTGGCTGATATAGTTTAAGTTGACTTATTGATTAATAATAATTAATGCAACTTTAGGAGTGTATGCCCTTTGGGTGTACACTCCTTTTTATGTAAAAGGGCTGCTGCAAAGGAGTAATGCCCTCACTTGCAGCAGCCGTCATTTTACTTTCCTGCCATTTCCTGTTCCTGACGTTCTATCATCTTTTTAACCATATATCCACCTACAGAGCCGTTCTGATAGGATGTCAGATCTCCGTTATAACCCTGCTTTAAAGGTACCCCCAATTCACTTGCTACCTCATACTTGAAACGGTCAAGGGCTGCCCTTGCCTCAGGAACCGCTTTTCTGTTATTTGATGACATATACAATCCCTCCTTTAATGTGTGACCTTGTTTGTCACGATAATATTATATGTCGTAATAAGTTAAATAAGCGTGGAAATTAAAAGGAATATTTGAAAAATACACTAAAGAGATAAATTACGCTTTAATCAATTATCTTTATGTGGTATAATAAAAATAAATAAAATTTAATCCCGTACTTTGCTTAAAATCGGGAGGTTTAAGGAGATAGTTATGGAATTACAGGTAACAACTAAAACTAATCAATACCCTATTATTATTGAAAATAATTTTGATAAACTCCTGACTGCCTTTGAAAAAACAGATCTTACAGGAAGAAAGCTCTGCGTTATTTCTGATACAAATGTGGCGCCAATTTATCTGGAGGGTATTATTAATATCCTTAAGGGACACTTTCTTAAGGTGGTATCCTATATTATTCCCGCAGGTGAAAATAATAAAAATCTTGATACGGTAAGGGATATGTATGAGTTTTTTGTTAAGGAACAGCTTGACAGAAGATCGGTACTGGTTGCCCTTGGAGGCGGCGTGGTAGGAGATATTACAGGCTTTGCCGCTGCCACATATGTAAGGGGTATCCCCTTTGTACAGGTGCCTACAACACTGCTGGCTCAGGTGGACAGCAGCGTAGGCGGTAAAACAGGTGTAGACTTTAACGGACATAAAAATATGGTTGGTGCCTTTTACCAGCCTCATTTTGTGTATATCAATACCACTGTACTTAATACCCTTCCTCCCCGTGAGTTTTCCGCAGGTATGGCTGAGGCAATTAAGTACGGCTATATAATTGACAGGGATTATTTAAAGTATATTATTGACAATAAGGAAGCCATAAAGGCACTTGAACACCATGTAATGGCAGAGGTGGTTTACACCAGCTGTAAGTGCAAGGCTTATGTTGTAGATAAGGACGAAAAGGAAACGGGACTTCGTGAAATACTTAACTTCGGACACACATTCGGACATGCCGTTGAGACTTTATTTGGCTTTAAGCTCATCCATGGTGAATGTGTTGCCATAGGTATGGCAGCAGGGCTTTACTTTTCAATGAAAAGGGGCAGTATAACCTCTGAAGACCTTAAAGAGGCTGAGGAAATCCTCAGGTATTTTGACCTGCCTGTAAGAGCAAAGGGTCTTGAAACAAAGGATGTATTTGAGCAGATGTTTTATGATAAAAAGACTAAGGACGGAAAGCTTAATATTATTGTCCTGAAAAAAATAGGCAGTGCTTATACCGAAAAAAATGCCTCTGATGAGGAGGTACTTTCAGCCATAAAATATATCGTTGAATAAGGAGATATGGACGTGGTAAATATACTTATTTTTATTATTCTTGTTGCCATTGATCAGCTTACCAAATATTTTGCCTTTGACAGGCTCAGGGAAATAGTAACGGTAGGTGTAATAGATGGCTTTTTCAGCCTTACCTATGTGGAAAACCGTGGTGCTGCCTTTGGTATGCTACAGGGGGGCAAGTGGATATTTTTAGCAATAACGGTGGTGGTACTGGTTTTTATAGTTGTTTATTATGCAAGGCATAAAAAAACAAGGGAAAACTTGTGGCTGAGGGTGGCACTTACCATGATAGCATCAGGGGCTGTAGGTAATGCCATTGACCGTATTGTGCGGGGCTTTGTTGTAGACTTCTTTGATTTTAATATCTTTGGCTATGCTTTTCCTGTATTTAATTTTGCGGATATTCTGGTTGTAATTGGTACCATACTCCTTGCAGGTGGCATTATTTTCCTTGATGATAAGCGGGATAAGGGAGAGGAAAAGTAATATGGATATATTCAGAGCTGAGGCAGAGGATACCGGCAGGAGGATTGATGTATATTTAAGCGATATGCTGGAGGATGTATCCCGCAGTGCCCTTCAGAAGCTTATTGAAAAGGGTGAGATACTTGTCAACGGTTCTTCTGTAGGTAAAAATTATAAGCTCCGTGAAGGGGACGAGTTGACTGTTAATATTCCAGAGCCTGAAAGTATCAATATACTGCCTGAAAACATTCCCCTTGATATACTTTATGAGGATGATGACCTAATTGTTGTAAATAAGCCCCAGGATATGGTGGTACACCCTGCACCGGGACATTATACCGGTACACTGGTAAATGCCCTTATGTATCACTGCGGTGATAATCTGTCAGGTATAAACGGGGTATTAAGACCGGGTATAGTCCACAGGATAGATAAGGATACATCAGGTGTCCTTGTTGTTGCCAAAAGTGAGATTGCACACAGGGGACTGACTGCACAACTTGCAGAGCATTCAATGAAGCGTGTATATAATGCCATCGTGTACAACAGCTTTAAAGAGGACGAGGGTACTGTAGATAAAATGATAGGCAGAAATCCTAATGACAGAAAAAAGATGGCGGTGGTGCAGCGTGGAGGCAGAAATGCCGTTACACATTATCATGTACTGGAAAGATTAGGTAAATTTGCTTTTCTTGAGCTAAGGCTTGAAACGGGAAGAACCCATCAGATAAGGGTGCATATGGCATCTATAGGACATCCCCTCCTGGGTGATGCCGTGTATGGTCCTGCAAAGCAGCCCTATGCCCTTAAGGGGCAGGTGCTCCATGCAAAGGTACTGGGCTTTATCCATCCCGTAACAGGTGAGTATATGGAGTTTGAAACAGAGCTTCCTGATTATTTCAAAGCCTTAATAAAAAAACTTGGAGGTAGTTTATAACTATGTTTAGGAGGAAGGATTTTATCGGGCTGGCTGACCTTTCCAAGGATGAAATACTTAATATCCTTGAAACAGCCGAAACTATGAAGTATGTGTTAAGCCAGAATAACAAAAAGGTGCCATACCTTAGCGGTAAGTCAGTAATTATGCTGTTTTATGAAAGAAGTATAAGGGCTAAACTTTCCTATGAGCTGGCTGCACAGTATTTAAGTGCAAATATTGTTGAGATTACCGTAAATGACGGTGATGACAGACATTCCAATATAAACGATATGGGACGTACCATTGAGCAGATGGGCGGTGACTTTATTGTATGCAGACACCCTATGTCAGGAAGTACAAAGTTCCTTGCAGAGAGGGTTAAGGCAAGTGTGTTGAATGCAGGGGACGGTATTAATGAAGATCCCAGTCAGGCTCTGCTTGACTTAATGACAATCAAGGATGTCAAGGGTCATTTTGACGGGCTTAATGTTGTTATTGTAGGTGATGTGGCAGGTTCACGTGTGGCAAGAAGCAATATATGGGGCCTTAGTAAGCTTGGTGCAAAGGTATGTGTGGCAGGTCCTCCTACCATGATACCCGTTGATATTGATAAGTTTGGTGTTAAGGTATTCTATGACATTCGTGAGGCATTGCAGGAGGCGGATGTTATAATGAGTCTGCGTCTTCAGAAGGAGGATGAATACGGCAGTAAGCTTCCATCCTTTAACGAATACAGAAATTACTTTAAGCTGGATGCAGGGGCTATGAGCTATGCCAAAGAGGATGCCGTAATTATGCACCCCGGCAGTCCCGATACAAGGGTGGAAATATCTGCCGACCTTGTTGAAAGTAAACGCTGTATTTTAGATGACCAGATAACAAATGGTGTTGCCATCAGAATGGCACTTCTGTATCTGTTGTCTATGGGAAGGGGGATCTGAGTTGAAGCTGCTTATTAAAAATGCACATGTGGTATCCGACTTTTATGATATGGACAAGCTCATGGATGTTTACATAAGTGACGGTATAATTAAGGAAGTAGGGGAAAACCTTGACTATGACTGTGAGGTACTTAATGCCGATGGCAATGTACTTATGCCTGGGCTTATAGATATATCCTGTAAAATATGCGAAAGCGGATATGAAAATAAGGATAATGTAATAAGGGTCAGTGAAAGTGCGGCGGCAGGTGGTTTTACAACCCTTACCACTTCCCCCAATACTCTCCCTATAATAGATAACAAGTCAGTTGTAGAGTATGTCTATGCCAAGGCAGCTGCCGGATCGGTAGTTAATATGTTCCTTTTCGGCAGTATGACAAAGGGCTGCGAGGGTGTGGAGATAGCCGAGATAGGTGAAATGATTGACAAAGGCGTAATTGCCATTGCCGACGGCGGTGCAAGCATACCTAATTCGGAAACCATGAGGAACATTATGCTGTATATCAAAATGTTTGATGTTCCCCTTATTATGCAGTGCCTGGATAAGGATCTTGCAGGGGACGGAGTTGTCAACAGCGGCTATATGTCAACCAAGCTGGGACTTAAAGGTAACCCCATAGAGGCAGAGGAGATAATGGTTTCCCGTAATCTTATCCTTGCCAAGCATCTTAACTGTAAGGTACACCTTACCAATATTACAGGTATAAACAGTGTACATCTTATCCGTGATGCCAAAAATGAAATTAACGGGGATGATAAGGAAGGTAAAGGCCTTATTACAGCAGGTACCTGTCCACATTACTTTACGCTTACGGAAAAGGAAGTGGATAACTTCAATACCTTTGCAAAGGTAAATCCACCTTTAAGAACCCAGAGGGATGTTGATGGCATAATTCAGGGTATTAAGGATGGCACCATTGATATTATAAGTTCCGGACATATGCCGGCCCCCTTTGACAGAAAAAATACCGAGTTTGAAAAGGCTGCATACGGTATAAGCTCTCTGGAGACCTCCCTTATGGTAAGTTATACCGCCCTTGTAAAAAGCGGTGTTATTACCATACATGAGCTGGCTGACAAAATGGCGAAAAATCCCGCAAAGATATTGGGATTGCGTACTAAAGGCATGATCAAGGAGGGCATGGATGCTGACCTGATAGTGGTGGATGTTAATAGCGAGCAAATAGTTGACTCCTCTTATTTTGCCTCTAAGGCAAAGTATTCGCCATACGACGGTTATAAGTTTTACGGTAAGCCAATATATACAATTTGTGGTGGTAAAATTGTAGGTAAATATTTATAATACGAAGCCTGTTAAGTAATTAAAAGCTTAACAGGCCTTTATTTTACATATAGGTAAACTTAATTTAAAATTAAGGTTGACAATCTCTCCCTGCTTTGCTATAATTTCTGTAAATTGTAAACCTGATTTTGAAAATAGATTTACAAATTTATTAAAAGGAGATTTTTATAATGGAAGATCGGCTTAATGTAAAAATGATGACATCCTGTGCAATAATGGCGGCCATAATGTGTGTTGTGTGCCCTTTGTCCATACCTATAGGTCCAATCCCTCTGTCCCTTATTAATCTTGTAGTTTATTTTTCTGTATATATTTTGGGAACTAAGGGTGCCCTGTGGAGTTATCTGATATATGTGCTTCTTGGTGCCTTTGGGTTACCTGTATTCAGCGGTTTTTCAGGAGGCCTTGCCAAGCTTACGGGACCTACAGGGGGTTTTATAATAGGATTTTTTATTACTATTGCCATATCAGGGGTACTTTTTAATCTTGTTCCAAAAAGGATACCTGTACATATACTCATACTTATAGTTACATCTGCCATAGCCTATGCCTTTGGTGTAATATGGTTTATGATACTTATGAAAAGTGAGCTGATTCCTGCACTTAGTACCTGTGTTTTTCCCTTTATACCCGGGGACTTGCTGAAGATTGTAATAGCTGCCTTTGTGGCACCAAAAATAAGCAACAGGATAAAAGTAGCATCCCGTTAAAGGATTATAATATACTCCTATGCCCTTTGGCAGGAGGCAGAAAAATAAGGAGGTGGAACAGAGTTTCCCTTCCTCCAGACTGTCAATAAACCCATTAAACGTTTGCTTTTTTGCGTTAAATCAATATAAAGCCTACAGTTTTAAGTAACTTAAAGCGTCGCAGACTTTAATCCGCAGGACGGGCTTTGCCCGTTCGAGGGTATAGTGAGAGTTTCTCAAGTGGTTTTATACCACTTGAGGAACGGTTCACTACTTTCACAGCACTTTTGCTTTCAGCAAAAGCCGCCCATAGGGCGGTCGCATATTTTGCGATGCATTGGTGGGTACGTAAGTACCCCCTCTGCAAGAAATGCAAGCATTTCTTGCAAGCGTGTCGACTTTTCGACACGCTGGGAGGTGGAATTTTCCACCTCCTTATTTGCGTAAGTGATATATCAACATTAATAGCCTTTGTTGTAACCGGTAAAATCCCTCTGATGATTACAGATATTGCAAATATAAGTAAGCTTTCTGCCTGAATGTGAATTGATATATCAGTGATGTTTTTGCAGCAACAGTATAAGTATTAATAAAAAAATGCTTTCTTCATTAATAAGGGATGAAGTGCTTTGTATATCCGCCCTTACACAACCCTGATCAACCTCATATATTCCGTCGGGATGAATGGCACTGTCCTCTATCTGTGCTGCACTTACCACGGTGTTTCTTTCGGATTGCAGGTCATAAATTAATCTGTATATGTTAAAGGCATCTATCAGCCTGTCAATAACATCATTCCCCGATACAAAGGGTTTAAAGGCATTAAGCAGATTAACTTCCTTAGTGGGATGACTTGAACAGTAATCCCTGTGTGACGCTATGGCAACATTTATAGGGGACAAATACTTATTTGTAAAGTGCCTTGCCAAAAGATCCATTGCCTCACGGATGTCATTTTTGACATTATCCGGCGAGGACAGTAATTGAGTTATTTCATATATTTTATTTATTTCTGACATATACTACCTCCTGTGATAACAGTGCTGTAACATTTAATAAGCCCCATCCCTCCCTGTTTGGAGAATAGCCCAGGGACTGACAGGACAGCTTTAGCATATATTTAACGTCATCGGGAGTCAGGTCAGGATATTTTTCAAGGAGATCGGCTATTGCCCCGGACACCATGGGGGTGGACATGGAGGTGCCGCTTAAGGCTCTGTAGTTTTTACTGCTGTCGCCTCCGCAACAGGATATAATATCACTGCCGGGAGCAACCAGGTCGGGCTTTATAATACAGTCAAGGGTAGGTCCTCTTCCCGAATAGTTCTTTAATGAGTTTCCCATTATTCTTGCTTCCCTTTCGTCGTCACAGGAGCCTACGGTTATTATTTTTCTGCTTGTTCCCGGTGAGGATACACTGCATGGGGCAGGACCGTTATTGCCTGCAGCGGTTACTACCACAATACCCATATCCCACAGTGCTTCGGCTGCCTTTACAAGGGGATCATCCTTCCCCGTTGCCGTTGTACCTATAGAAAGATTGACTATATTTATATTATATCTGTCCTTGTTATCATATATCCATTGTATCCCTGCCAGTATATCCGCCGCACTGCCCTTTCCCTCATGGTTAAGGGTCTTTAATGCAACAATCTGGGACTGGGGAGCCATTCCCCTGTATTTTCCTTTGGACAATGCTCCGCTGCCACAGGCAATACCTGCCACATGGGTGCCATGACCGTTGTCGTCGTAGGGCTCCTCCCTGCCGTTTATAAAGTCACAAAAGTGTTTTATCCTGCCCTCAAAATCTTTCCCAGGGCGTATGCCCGTATCAAGGAAGGCTATGGTTGTATTTTTCCCTTTGTAAGCACAGTTTTCTGCATTTAATGTGCTGCGTGCCTTATCCATCTGTGCTGTTATATGGGGCAGCCTGTGTACTGCCTTTATTTCGCTTATCCTGCTGAGCTTATCCATATCATTCTCATCCATTTCCACTGCAACACAGCCTATTAACGGAAGTTCGTACTTTATCCTGCATATATCCAAAGGTAACTTATTGCCGTTACATTCTATGATCAGCTCAAGTCTGTCATTCATGGTTTTACCCCTTAAATTTAATCTTCTGGTCTATAGTATTCCGTTTTTTGTCCGATTGTTATTGAAAAATTATGGATATTTAGGTATAATTATTTTTAAATGGGATAAAATTTTTTAGTTAATGGTGATGTAATGGAAAGTATAGGGGAACTCAGGAAATGGCTTCGGGATCTGCCCTGTGAGGAGCTTCCCTCTGCATTGGAAAAAATAAGCGGAGATACAAGGGCAGGGGTATGCCGTCTGAGAGAGCAGTTTGAAAAAAAGTATAACGCATATATCAACGAGATAAAAAGGCTGCATGAAATATCCAGGTATGAAAATGCCTGCTATGATAATGGTATGAGCTATGTTGCAGGTGTTGATGAGGTAGGACGTGGTCCCCTTGCTGGACCTGTTGTAACAGCGGCGGTTATTCTGCCAAAGGATTGTCTTATTATGGGTATAAATGACAGTAAAAAACTCTCGCCTGCCAAAAGGGAGGCCCTTTATGATGTAATAATGGATAAGGCTGTCTCAGTGAGTCTGGCAATGGAGGATAATGAGGTGATAGACAGTATCAATATCCTCCAGGCAACATACCGTGCTATGAAAAAATCCGTAGAGGGTCTGTCCATTAAGCCGGATATGGTTCTTGTGGATGCGGTTACCATACCAGGGGTGGATGTTCCCCAGACCCCTATTATTAAGGGTGACGCCAAAAGTATATCCATAGGTGCTGCCAGCATAGTTGCAAAGGTGACCCGTGACAGAATGATGAAGGAATTCAGTAAAGTTTACCCCCAGTACGACTTTGACAGCAATATGGGTTATGGCACTGCTAAGCACATAGCAGCCATAAAGGAATACGGCTTGTGTAAAATACACAGGCGCAGTTTCACAGGTGGCATTGTTAATGAATAGCAGGCAGATAGGCAACAGGGCAGAAGATCGTGCTGCAAGGTATCTGCAATTAAGGCTTTACCGTATATTGGAGCGTAACTATGCCCGTAATACAGGTGAGATAGATATTATTGCAAAAAAGGGAAACACCTTTGTTTTTGTTGAGGTAAAATACAGGTCGGATCTGTCAAAGGGCTATCCCGCAGAGGCAGTAAATGAAGTCAAAAAAAATAAAATAAGACGGACTGCCGAGTATTATCTTGTTTCAAGGAATTTAAATGTTGACAGTGTAGATGTCAGGTTTGATGTAATAGAAATATTAGGAAGGAAAATAAAGCACATCAGGGCTGCTTTTTAAGTTAATATGATTTTAAATGAAAAAAATGGCATAAAGTATTTTACATTTGAAAAAATGAATAATGTAAGGCATTGCTTTTCCACAAGGGTAGGAGGTGTATCCCAGGGCTGTTATGAAAGCCTTAATCTTGCCTTTCGTGAAGATACAAGGGAAAATGTCTTGGAAAATTACAGACGTATATGTTCAGCCATAGGGGTTGATTACAGAAATACCTTCTGGACAAGACAAATCCATGGTGACAGGATAGTAAGGGCAGTTGCCTCCGACAGGGGAAAGGGCCTTTTCCTTGACAGGGATGAGGAAGGTTATGATGCTGTTATTACAGATGAAAAGGACATTGTGCTTACGGGCTTTTCAGCGGATTGTGTCCTTATATTCTATTATGACCCTGTAAACGAAGCAGTAGGTATAGCCCATAGCGGCTGGAGAGGTACTGTCCTTGGTATAGGGGGTAAAACCGTAGAGGCAATGGGCAGGGAGTTTGGCACCGAACCTGAGGCTCTTATCTGTGGTATAGCCCCTGCCATAGGAAAATGCTGTTTTCAGGTGGATAGGCCTGTTGTTGATGAATTTCTTGATAAGGTTGAGGGCAGTGAAAAATATATAACCAAAGATGAGTATAATGATGGTAAATATTATATTGATCTTCATTCCATTAACGAAATGATACTTATAAACTACGGTGTAAAAAGGGATAATATTGAAAACAGCCGTATCTGTACAAAATGTAACAGTGAACTTTTTTATTCACACCGTCTTATGGGCAATGCAAGGGGCTCTATGGCGGGCATGATAAGCCTATGAGAGGTGATAAGCTTGGATAATGTAATAATTAAAGTAGAGTCCGGCAGTATAGCAGAGGAAATGGGTATCCAGCCCGGGGATGTACTTATTGATATAAACAATAAGCCTGTTCAGGACGTATTTGATTACAGGTATCTGATACAGGATGAATATATTGAGGTGGGTATAAGAAAACCTGACGGTGATGAGTGGCTCCTTGAGATAGATAAGGACGAGTATGAGGATTTGGGTATTGTTTTTGAGCGTGGACTTATGGATAAGGCACACAGCTGTAAAAACAAGTGTATATTCTGCTTTATTGACCAGCTCCCTAAGGGCATGAGAAAGAGCCTGTATTTTAAGGACGATGATTCAAGACTGTCTTTTCTTCATGGTAATTATATTACCCTTACCAATATGAGTGATGAGGATCTGGACAGGATTATATTTTATCACCTGTCACCAATTAATATTTCCGTACAGGTAACGGATCCGGAAAAAAGGGTATTTATGCTGAAAAATCCCAATGCCGTGAACCTTATGCCAAGAATAAGGAAACTGGCAGAACATAAGATTGAGATGAACTTCCAGATAGTGCTGTGCAGGGATATTAATGACGGTAAATATCTGGATAAAAGTATTGAGGAGTTAAGTCAGTTTATTGACCCTGCAAGGTGTATGTCCATTGTGCCCTTTGGAATGACAAAGTTCAGGGATAACCTTTACCCTATCAAGCCCTATGACAGAGAAAGTGCAAGGCAGGTTATAGCCCAGGTGGAGAAATGGCAAGAGAAACTACTTAAGGAAAAGGGAACCAGATTTGCCTTTCTGGGTGATGAGTTTTACCTTATGGCAGAGCTGCCGTTACCTGATGATGAGGCATATGAGGGCTATCCCCAGCTGGAAAACGGAGTGGGTATGCTGACCCTTATGAAAACGGAATTTTACAATGCCTTTTCAGACATTGTACCTGATACAAATAAAAGAAGTATTACCATAGTTACAGGAAAAGCGTCTTTTGACTTTATTTCTTCCGTTGCCTGTGATATAATGGATAAAATGGGTGGTACTGTCATAAATGTAATCGCCATAGAAAATAACTTTTTCGGTTCCACAATTACCGTAAGCGGACTTATGACAGGGTCAGATATAATAGCCCAGCTTAAGGGCAAGGAGATTGGCAGGTATCTTCTTGTTCCTGAAAATGCCTTAAGGGACGATGTTAAGACATTGTTCCTGGATGATGTGGATATTGCCGATATTGAAAGAGAGCTTGGTGTTAAGGTTGTTGTGACACCATCAAACGGCGCTGAATTTTTACAACAGATAATAGATTTGGAGGATTAATTTTATGCCAAAACCGATAGTTGCCATAGTGGGCAGACCCAATGTGGGTAAGTCCACCCTGTTTAACCGTATAGCAGGGGAGCGTATTTCTATTGTTGAGGATACTCCCGGTGTTACACGTGACAGGATATATGCTGAGGCTGAGTGGCTTAATTACCACTTTACACTTATTGATACAGGTGGTCTGGAGCCTGAAAGTGACGATCTTATATTAAAGTCAATGTACAGTCAGGCAGAGCTTGCCATTGAGGCGGCTGATGTTATTCTTTTTGTTACCGATGTAAGGACAGGTGTAACGGATACGGATATGCAGGTTGCCAATATTCTCAGAAAGGCAAATAAGCCTGTGGTGCTTGCAGTTAATAAGATGGATGATCTGGCTAAGTACAGTATGGATGTATACGAGTTTTATTCCCTTGGCCTGGGAGATCCAATGGGTGTATCTGCAGGTCAGATGATAGGTCTGGGTGATCTCCTTGATGAGGTTGTTAAACATTTCCCTGAGGACAGTGATACAGGTGAGGATGATGATACCATTAAGGTGGCTATTATAGGTAAGCCTAATGTGGGTAAGTCTTCCCTTATTAACCGTATACTTGGTGAGGAAAGGGTAATTGTCAGCAATATAGCAGGTACAACAAGGGATGCCGTTGACAGTCCATACCAGTATGAGGGTCAGAAGTATGTGTTTATTGACACTGCCGGTATGCGCAGACAGGCAAAAATTAAGGAAAATATCGAAAAGTATTCCGTTATCCGTGCCGTTTCCGCCGTTGAAAGGGCTGACGTTGTTATTGTTATGATTAATGCCCAGGAGGGTATTACAGATCAGGATACAAAGATAGCAGGTATAGCCCATGAGGCAGGCAAGGGTGTAATCCTTGCAGTCAATAAATGGGATGCAGTTGAAAAAGACAACCACACAATGAATAAGTTTGTTAAGGATATAGATGCGGAGCTTAAGTATATGCCATACGCCCCTAAAATATTTATATCAGCCCTTACAGGTCAGAGGGTAACCAATCTTTTCAGACTTATTAAAACAGTACATGAAAATAACTGTATGCGTATTTCAACAGGTGTTCTCAATGATGTACTTATTGAGGCTATGGCTATGAATCAGCCTCCTGCCGAAAAGGGCAGACAGCTTAAAATATATTATATGACCCAGGTTTCCGTTAAGCCCCCTACATTTGTGCTTTTTGTCAACGATGTGGAGTTACTGCATTTTTCCTATAAGAGATATATTGAAAATCAGTTAAGAGAAGCCTTTGGCTTTTCGGGAACGCCAATACATTTTATAGCAAGAAACAGAAAGGAATAGGCTTATGTTATTGATAAATAAAGTTATTTGTCTTTTAATAGGCTATGCCTTCGGCTGTATACAGTCAGCCTTTATAGTAGGGGAACTTTTCGGCAAGATAGATATAAGAAAATATGGCAGTGGTAATGCAGGCTTTACAAATACCGCCAGGGTACTGGGTGCCAAGGCCGGTATATCCGTGTTTTTACTGGATCTTTTAAAGCTTATTGTATCATATACCGTATGTTCCATTATATTTGACGGTGAGGGCAGCTTTATATCAGGCAGCTCCCTTTTACCGGGAATATATGCAGGTATAGGTACCGTCCTTGGGCATAACTTTCCCTTTTACCTTAAGTTTAAGGGAGGCAAGGGTATTGCCTGTACCCTTGGACTTATGCTCTGCGTTGACTGGAAGGTTGCCTTACTTACATACGCAGTAGGTCTTGTTGTATTTATTGCAAAAAAGTATATTTCTCTTGCTTCACTTACTATGGCACTTGTATATCCGGTGCTCATGGTGGTATTCGGCTTTGAAACAGAGCCCATCATATTAATGTTTATACTTTGTATACTTGCTTATGTTAAGCATAAGTCTAATATTGAAAGATTGATGAACGGAACGGAAAATAAGTTCCGTTTCGGTAAAAAAAGCGAAACCATTAAGGAGTGATAAAATGAAAACAGTTGCTGTTATAGGTTCCGGAAGCTGGGGTACAGCCCTTGCAATCCAGCTGCATAGTGCAGGGAATAAGGTTATACTCTGGTCATTTAAGGAAGAAGAAGCGGAAAATATACGAAAAAACAGAGAAAATACCGAATATTTACCGGGTATCCATATTCCCGAGGAAATATATATAACACATATTGACAGTGACGTTGAGCAGGCTGATATGCTTGTTTTTGCAACACCATCCAAGTTTACAAGGAATATGGCAGAAAGGTTTAAGGACAGGGTTAAACCGGATGAAATAATAGTCAATGTGGCAAAGGGATTTGAGGAGCATACCCTTCTCAGACTTTCCCAGGTTATAAAGGAAGTTATTCCACAGTGCAGGGTTGTTACTCTTTCGGGACCAAGCCATGCTGAGGAAGTAGGCAAGGGTATGGCAACTGCTGTAGTTGCTGCCTCTGAGGATCTCCATATTGCCGAGGAGGTACAGGATATATTTATGACGCCTATGTTCAGGGTATATACAAGCGCTGATCTTATAGGTGTTGAAATGGGCGGAGCAATGAAGAACCTTATTGCCCTTGCAGCAGGTATTGCAGATGGTGTGGGCTATGGCGATAACGCCAAGGCGGCACTTATGACAAGGGGCATGGTGGAAATATCAAGGCTTGGAGCAGTTATGGGTGCAAGAAAGGAAACCTTTATGGGACTTTCCGGTATAGGTGACCTGATTGTTACCTGCACAAGTATGCATTCACGGATCTGACGATGCGGAATTTTAATTGTCAAAGGTATGCCTGCCGATGAAGCAGTTAAAGAAGTTAAT
>CASFCZ010000026.1 GCA_949293325.1 uncultured Eubacteriales bacterium
AACCCGTGCCTCAAAGAGGTCATAAACCTCTTTTCGACACATCTGCATCGCAAAAGATGCGACCGACCTTTGGTCGGCTTTTGCCAAAGGCAAAAGTGCCTTTGTTATACCCTCGAACGGGCAAAGCCCGTCCTGCGGATAAAAGTCTGCGACGCTTTAAGTTACCTAAAGCAGGATAGATATTTATATTCAAAAAGTCAACCGTTTTATAGGTTTATTAACAGTCTGACCCCACGGTATACACCATGGGGCCTGTAAAATACAGAATATTTATATTATTTTACATTATTTGCCATATTAATTACCAGCTGGTCTAAATATTTAACACATTTAACTGCATTGTCCCAGTATTCCCTGCTGGAGATAACCCCCTTATCCACAAGGACCTTAACTGCTGCGTCATAATTATCCACCATTTCACTTGCCTCCTCATAATCTATATCCTTCAACTTAATAACCTTTACCCAGTTGTTTTTATTAAGAGGGTAATGCACCATATTCCGGCCGCTGCCGTCCATTGCATAGTAATAACCCTCTGTGTCCGACACTATGCCTATATGACCCTTAAGCCACAGAGCCCAGCCAACATACTTTTTCCAATGAGCTTTAAGCTCTGAAATTGATACCTGGGCACTTGCCGTATCCGCATAGCCTGAACTGCTGCGTATTATACCGGTATAGGAACTTATAAGGCCGGAACAGTCACAGCACATTTTTCCTGCCTTATTAAGATCGCTGTCCCAGACCATGTTCTTTCCATAGGTATTTTGCAGATTTTTAATCTGATTGTAGCTTAACACCTGCATTTTGGCACCGTATACATACTGTACATTGTCCTTAAGGGCCTTTTTGCAATGATCAAGCAGCCCCTGATAACTTTTCCCCATACTATCACTCCTTTATTTCAGGGAGCCCTCCTATTGATGTCAGCATTGAAAGCACACCTGCCAGCACCGCCGCCGAAAGGGTTCCCAGCCAATTTACATCACCAAGTACAGCGGAGGTGCCTATCATGGCCACCGCCGACTGTGCCATGGTTCTGACAGCCCTGATAGCTGCCGCCTTTAACCATTTTTTCATATATTTACACCTCCTTATAATACATATTATCCCCTACAGGGCCATGTTGTTCATTCTCCAGGTCATTAATACGGTGATTTGCAACCTTGATTCTCTCCTCCAGCAGACCTACATGGCTCTCAAGGCTGTAGGTTCGCTCAATGAGATTGTTGTGCTTATTCACCTTCTTTTCCAACTCCTCTAACCTGTAGGAAATCAGTTTGGTGTTAATTACAATTCCCAGCACCGCACCTGCCGCACTCCCTGCGGCACCAATAAGTGCCGCTATTATTGCCGCCATTTTGTATCACCCCTCCGTAATATTGATATTAGCTCCAAGGGTAAAGCCACTTGGAACAGTCAGGGGGTAATTGCTACAGCAGCAGCTTATTATGCCATGGGCAATACCTGTGGAGCAGTTTACCAGTATACCTGCCTGATCCGTATTGACAACCGTATTAAGCAAACGGAAATTCTTTGCACCTGATGAGGTTATTTCTATAAACCCTGTACTGCCATTGGCGTTTATGCAGTCTATGTAAACATTGTCCATAATAAAGTCACCTGCAAACTGTGTTTCCATTCCGCTGTCCAGCAATAACAGCTCCATGGTACTTGATACTTCCCTTGTGAGGGTAAGGTTTTTAATACCGCAGCGGTTGCCTAAAAAGGAAAGCCTTGTATTTGCCCCCAGCTTAAGTACGGTACCCTTGCCGCTGCCTGTAAGCATTACACCGTCCCCGCCTATGCTGAAATTGCTGCCTGTCAGGTCAAATACACCGGGCATAAGGTATACCCTACCTCCCCCATCTCCAAGGGATCCAATGGCATCACTAAGCTCCTGGCTGTTCCTTACGGTTCTGAAGGGAATAGCTGTAAGATCATTGTATATACCGCTTGTGGCAACCTCTGCCAAAGCCTCCTGGGCATCCTTTAGTGCCTTTAGTGCCTCATCAATAATCCCATAGTTTTCATTGAAAATATCAACGTCATAGTAGTCTGTCTGTGCAGGTAAAGTCAGATTGTAATTTGGTGTTTTTGTACTCATATAAATCTCCTTTCCGGGTATTTCCTCCCATATATACTTTACAATAAAAAAAGTGACATTTACTGCCACATAAGCCTTTCCTTTGTCCACATTGACCCTGTCTTCAGAGGTAGCTGTCCACATTTCCCCAATAAAAAAAGGGCATCCCTAAGGACACCCTTTCAGCAGTATATTATTATTCAGACATAAGACTGGCTGTTTTTGTGTTCTGGTTCCACTTAACATCAACACCCAATGCCTCACTTACAAATCTGAGAGGCACAAGGGTAGTACCGTCTATAATACATGGAGCGGCATCAAGAATATACTCCTTGCCGTTGATACGTGAGCTTTTCTTGCCTACGGTAAGGTCAATGTTTACAATACCCTTTGATGCGGAAACGGACTTGGTTGCAGCATCCCAGTTAATTGTACAGCCCAGTTCCTCAAAGATAACACGCATAGGCACCATCGTTCTGCCGTTTATAATCTGAGGATCAACATTGCCAAAGTCAAGCTCCCTGCCGTCAAGGAGAACTGTAATATGGTCAGGTACCGTCACATTCCCAACATTTTCAGGGATAACAGCCTCATCATAGATTACCGGAATATTATTTGCATTGGCATAGGTTTCGGCGGCACTGCCCTTGTCACAATGGAACTGTACCTTCTTACAGCCATCAAAGGCATTATCCTCAATCATTTTGCAGCTGGCAGGAATATAAATATCCGTAAGCTCACCACAGTCCTTAAAGGCATTTTTGCCTATTTCGGTAACTTTGCCGTTAATCTGCACCACCTTAAGATCGGAGCAGCCTGTAAAGGTATTTGCCTCTATCTTTGTCACACCTGAAGGAATAACTATCTTTTCAAGGGCTGAACAGGACTTGAAGGCAGAATCCCCAATGGATGTGATACTTGAAGGCAGTGTAACCGATGTAAGCTTGGTACACAGCTCAAAGGCAGAGCCCTCAATACTTTCACAGCCATCATTTATTTCAATGGAGGTAAGAGCCCTGTCACTGTAAAATGCCTGCTGACCTATGGTCTTTACACCCTTGCCCAGTACCACCTGACTAAGGGAATCACAGCTCCTGAAACAAGCCTTTGAAATTGCTGTCACCTTGTCAGGAATAACTATCTTCTTAAGGCTGTCTGCACCATAGAATGCCATATCCCCAATGGTAGTAAGGCTTTCAGGCAGCTCAATACCCTCAAGGGCATCAAAGTCAAAAAAGCCGTTCTTTTCCACTGACACAATATCGGTGCCGTTTATCTTGGTAGGCACCTCAAGGGTAAATGTTTTGATATTTACCGCAGGTGGGTTGTCAACTGTGCTGTTATTGTCCAGATTACGCTTGATAGAGCCTGTATATGTACTGTAACGTATAGCCTCCTCACCTGTACCGTAAGTAAGCCAGTCCTCGGCGGCACCTATCCCCTGTGCTGCCGAAACCACCATTATACCCGCAAGTAAACCTGCCGTTAATTTTTTCATAATAATAACCTCCCTGCTATGTATATTATATATTAAACGTATCATATTGAAATAAAAATGTCAATTATTCCTTTCAAATATGCAAAAATAACCTATATCACAAAAAAAGGGACACCGCCTTTGCGATGTCCCTTCATATATGCCTTGGGTCAACCAAGAAAAAAAAGGAAAAAGATAAAAGAAAAGATAATTAATTAGCTTTGTCAGCAGAATCCGAAGATCCTAAGCTACTTCTCTTG
>CASFCZ010000027.1 GCA_949293325.1 uncultured Eubacteriales bacterium
AATAAAAAAGAGAAGGGAAATGGAGCTTAGTGAGTAGTATTGATATTATTTCAATGGCTTTAAGAAGCCTGTTTAAACGAAAACTCAGGACATTCCTTACCGTACTGGGAGTTATTATCGGTACCGCCTCCATTGTTATTATGGTTTCCCTTGGAATCGCTATGAATGAAAGCTTTGATAAACAGGTGGAGATGATGGGTGATATAACCAAAATAGATGTGTATAACCCTGATTATTGGAATGATGCAGCGGCAGAAACAAGCTCCCTTAAGCTCACCAAAGAAACGGTATCGGGCTTCAGAAATATAGAGGGAGTAAAATGTGCTACACCTGTAGTCAACTCCTACCTTTACTTCCAATGTGGCAAGTATTATGGTGATTTTTCCGTTATAGGCATAGATACCTCTGCTATGGAGGCAATGGGCTATGATGTAACTCAGGGACGTACCCTTGACTCCGAGGACATGGGCACCATGAATGTGGTGTTTGGTTCAGAGCTGTTACACTCTTTTTATAAAAAGGGGCAGAGGGATAAGTTCTATATGTCGGGAGGCACCAGTGAGGAGCCCATGGATGTGTTGAATGAAAATATGAAGCTTAGCTATGACTATGAGTTTTCGGGCAGAAATGCGGATAAAAGTATAAAACCATATAATATAAAAGCAGTGGGTATTTACGGCGAGGAGTACGGTGACGGATACTATGTGATTATGCCTATAGACAGTCTGGAAAAAGTTCTTGCCGACCAGCAAAAATATAATATGAAAGATGCAAATGGCAATAAGGTGAAGTCAGAGCTTAATGAACAGTCTAAAAAAGGCTATCAGAATGCCGTTGTCAAGTGTAAAAGTATGGATGATGTTGAGCATGTATCAGCACAGCTTAAGGAAATGGGCTATGAGGTAAACAGTGCCATGGACTCCGTATCCAGTATGAAAAAAATTTCAGGCAGTCTTCAGCTTTTGCTTGGTGCCATTGGTTTTGTATCTCTCCTTGTGGCTGCAATAGGCATTACCAACACAATGATAATGTCCATATACGAGCGTACAAAGGAAATAGGTATAATGAAGGTTATAGGTGCAAAGCTCAGGGATATAAAAAGGCTGTTTTTGCTTGAGGCTGTGATAATCGGCTTTATGGGCGGCTTTGCAGGGGTTGCTATAAGCCTTGTTGTATCTGCCGTTCTTAATAATGTGGGACTTTCATTCCTGTCGGCAATGCAGAGTGTTGAGGGAGGAAGTATATCCGTTATTCCATTGTGGTTATGCCTTGCGGCAATGGCTTTTTCAAGTGTAATCGGGCTTATATCAGGTTATCTTCCTGCCAGAAGAGCCATGAAGCTGAGTGCCCTTAATGCCCTGAGAAAGAATTGAATGGGGCAGTGTTAGAAAATTTTCATAATTATCCTCTTTACAAAATGAATATATTTATTTATACTTACCTTATAGAAAAAGGATTGCTTTTGAACTTGATTAATTAAGGTTGTGATATTTATGAAGATAGAAAAAGTCAGCAGTAGTCAGATTAAGGTCTATTTAAGCGGCAAGGATCTTGAAGAGCGTAACCTTAAGCTTGCCGAGCTAGCTTACAGCTCGGATAAGACAAGGGAGCTTTTCAGGGAACTTATGGAAATGGCAATTGAGGAATACGGCTTCAGCGCAGACAATATCCCTCTTATGATTGAGGCGGTACCTGTAAACGGTGATGAGGTTGTGCTGATTGTTTCAAAGGTAAGCAGTGATGAGGACAAGGAGCTTAATATAAGCATGATTCCATCTGCCTTTGGCGAAAGGGCATTTGTTAAAAAGACCGTTGAGGATATGCCCCAGGAGATTTCTGCCGAGGAAATGGATTATCTTGTTTATTCCTTTGAGTCTCTGGACGATGTTTCGGGACTGTGCAGCCGGATAAGGAATGCCTTTGACGGATATAGCTCCCTGTACAAATATAAAGGCAGCTATTATCTCATTATTACAAATGATTTCATGTCTGAACTTTCAGCAGAGGGCTTTGGAATGATTGCCTCTGAGTATGGAATAAAGCATATATCAAGTCCTGTTACCAAGGCTTATCTTGAGGAATACGGAGAAGTGATTATAGCTAAGAATGCAGTGGAAGTTATGGCTGATATTTAAAAAAA
>CASFCZ010000028.1 GCA_949293325.1 uncultured Eubacteriales bacterium
TAATTTTTCACTATAAGTCAAATAGAGGACATCAGATCTTCCACCCTCAGATGACTCTGGATAAAGCCGGAAAACCGATAAGTCTTGGAGGCCACTATCCTGGACAATTGCGATCCAGCGCGGATGAATTTGCAAAAAGAGCAAATGAAATATTCAAATTCAAAACATGAAGATGCACCCCAAAGTGGTAACTAAAAGAAAAAGAGCTACCTGACTTTCGCAAATCAGGTAGCTCTTAATCTTTGGAATAATGAAAAACTGTTGCCAAATCGTTGCCACGGATGGCTTTAACCCTTCAAAACCCCAGTCATATCAGGCTTTTCTGGGCCTTTGAAATCATTCCCACTCAATAGTTGAAGGTGGCTTTGTAGTTATATCATAAACTACTCTGTTAATATTTTTAACCTCATTTACGATCCTGCTGCTTATTTTAGCAAGAACATCATAAGGTATTCTGGCAAAATCAGCGGTCATAAAGTCGGTGGTAGTTACGCCTCTGAGGGCAAGGGTATAATCATAAGTTCTGCTATCACCCATAACACCCACACTACGCATGGAAGTAAGCACTGCAAAGTACTGGTTAATATCCTTATCCATACCCGCATTTGCTATTTCTTCCCTGAAGATATAATCTGCATCCTGCAAGATAGCAATCTTGTCTTCGGTAATATCCCCGATTATTCTTATTGCAAGTCCGGGACCAGGGAATGGCTGACGCCATACAAGATAGTCAGCAAGTCCAAGCTCGATACCAAGCTGTCTTACTTCATCCTTGAAAAGAAGTCTTAATGGCTCAACGATCTCCTTAAAGTCAACATAATCAGGAAGGCCGCCTACGTTGTGATGGCTCTTGATAACTGCCGCATCACCACTGCCGCTTTCAATAACATCGGGATAAATTGTACCCTGTGCAAGGAAATCCACCTTACCTATCTTTTTCGCCTCATCCTCAAAGACACGGATAAACTCCTCACCGATTATCTTTCTCTTGGTTTCAGGGTCACTTACACCCTTAAGCTTGCTTAAGAATCTTTCCCCTGCATTTACCCTTACAAAGTTTACATCCCAATCCTTAAATGCAGCCTCAACCTCATCGCCTTCATTTTTACGCATAAGGCCATGATCAACAAAGATACAGGTAAGCTGATTACCCACCGCCTTTGATAAAAGTGCCGCAAGAACAGAGCTGTCTACTCCTCCTGAAAGGGCAAGAAGCACCTTACCGCTACCTACCTTTTCCCTTATATTTTTAATGGCTGTCTGGGCATAATTACTCATGCTCCAGTCGCCGCTGCAGTTACAAACCTCATAAAGGAAATTGCGCAGCATAGCTGTACCGTTTTCTGTATGCATAACCTCAGGATGGTACTGAATACCATAGAGCTTTGCATCAGTGTTTTCCATAGCTGCAACCGGACAGTCGGCAGTATGTGCCACAGACTTAAAGCCCTCAGGGAGCTTACTTATGTAATCGGTATGGCTCATCCATGTTACAGACTTATCCTTAAGCCCCTTAAACAATGGAGATGAGGTATTAAACTCTGTTTCGGTCATACCGTATTCACTTGCATTTTCAGCTGCCTCTACATTGCCACCAAGGGTATAAGCCATAAGCTGGCAGCCATAGCAAATACCCAGTATAGGTATGCCAAGCTCAAAGATAGCCTTATCCACCTTAGGGGAATCCTCAAGGTAAACGCTGTTGGGACCACCTGTAAATATGATGGCCTTAGGATTTAATCTTTTGATTTCTTCCAGATCTGTCTTGTATGACTTGACCTCACAGTATACATTGCACTCACGCACTCTACGTGCAATAAGCTGATTATACTGCCCGCCGAAGTCAAGGACAATAACTAATTCATGCATCCGCAAATTCCTCCGTTAAGTAATAAACATAATAAAAACCAACACCCAGTTAAAAAACATTAAACGCTGCTGATTTACATTACTCTGACTTACATTATAAAACAAAAAAAGTACTTTTGCAACAGACTATTTCCTGTACATTCTTCTTGGAGTAAGGTCTGTATAAAAGGCATTCAGCATTTTTTCGTTAGGCTCGATAATAAACCTTTTACGCTTACCCTTATATGTGGCAACAAAGACGTATGTATTACCCAGCACCTCACCACTGCCAAAGTCCTCAAGGGGAAGATCCTTGTATATGGCAAGATGCTCCTTATCGTCTATATGTGCCATAATCTCTATTTCAGCAACATTAATGCTGAATATCTGCTTTCGCTTGGAGCGATTTTTAATTATATCAATATCAAAGGTATCCTCTGTATAGGAATATTCATACTCTACATTTACCTCCTGAAACCTTTTATAGGAAAAGAACACAACAATACCTATTAAAATAAGTGCCAGCAAAGTAAATGAAGAACTTAATTCCGGATTCCTGTAGGCAGCAGTTGAAAAAATCTGCCATATAAGTATGGAAGCTATAATTGCAACAGCAATTATACGCATCCTTTTTTTCCTGTCAGCCTCAGAACTGTTCTTCTTAATAAGCTGTTCGCTGAAAAAATCTCTCATTTATACCTCACTTATTCCTCTGTACTTGCCTGCTCATCAACATCAGACTTTCTCTTTGACCCGAAATTAAGCTTGCTTGCAATGCCGGGAACCATATCAATAAGCTTGTTGACAGCATTCTGATTTTTAACATTAACCATCTGGATATCTCCCTCTTTATTAATAACTATAACAGCTGTAGGAGATATTTTGGCACCAAGTCCTCCGGCACCGCCTTCCTTTCTTTCCTTATCGGCAGTATTGTCCTTTGAGCCTGCACCTACACCAAAGGCAACATCAACAAGGGGAATAATTATCATATCCCCAATGGTAATAGGCTCACCTACAACTGTCTTTGTTGTAAGGAAGTTTTCCATTTTTGTAAAAAGTGTTTCAAGATTTTCATTAAGATTACTCATAACAGCTTTCATCCTTTCAGCTTAAAGTTTATGGTACTTGTGCAAAATATAGCCTGTTCCATCAATGTGTATCAAGAATTTTCATAATGACATTCCACACAGGCTTTTCAACTATAGCCCTTACAAAGGGTATTATAAGACGCAGGGCACAGGTTTTTCCCTTAAGATAAGCCTTTCCGTCCAGATACTGACCATCAAAGTATCCATCAAGATCAATATCAAAGGGCATAAATGCCGCAGCTGCCGCACCTCCGCCTAATACCATGCCGGTAAGTGCCGGGTCATCAAAACCGAATGTAATATCCGCCTTCATCTTACTTAACCCAAGGGCCTTCAGGAAACGCCGTAAAAATCTGCTGACAGGGTCAAAAAGTTTTTTTACCTCATATTCATCATAATAGTATATTATCCTGCGAAAAAGCTCTTTTATCCTGTCTGTCACAGATATATTTTTATCTTTTTTCTTTAATTTATGTTGTTTTTTATGAGTTATTTTGGGCTGTTCTTTTTTTTCTTCAACAGAGGCTATCTTTACTACAGACTTGTCCTCAGTCTCGTCAGGCTTATGTGTTTTTTCCTTTTCTTCACCAAAAATCAGACGGGAAAAAATTTTTTTCATGGGAAAACCATACCTGACAGAGGCATCACCGCCATTATAGCTTACCTCAAGATAAGCCAGCCCAAAAAGCCATTTTACAAAGGCCCTGCCCCTGTTTTCTTTATCGGAGTAAACACCCTCTGCTTCATATTTCACTGAGCACAGCAAAATCAGCAGCAGCAGTACCAGCAGCAGTACAAGAAGGAGCAATACGGCTATGCCTAAATATTTCAATATCATTATTAAAACAGATACAAAGCCCATTATATCACCTACAACGAATTATTATAGTAATACTCCTTAATTCCTGCCATACTGTCATTATCCCTAAGCCACAGCTTTATCATTTTCACTGTAAAATCCTTGGCTTTATCCTTACTTGCAACAAGTGCAATTACCGAATAGTCATGCCTCCTATTGAAATCCTTAAGGAGTTCAGCAGTAGTCATAATTTCAAACAGATCAGAGGAAGATGGACACAGGCAAAGGACATACACACTTTGGGATGGAATACCTGCCTTCAGTTTGTCCGGTTCATCATCATTCAAATCCTCATCCAGATACAGATCCTTATAATATTTCATAGGCATCATTCAATATGAACACATTTAAAATCAGCATAACCACCGTTATTTTCTCCCTTAAGGTTTACACAGTATATTCCCACACGGGCACCAACCCAGCTTTTCCTTGAGACATGATACTTACATGGCACACCAAAGAGTGCATAATTATCTCCGTCATAGCTGTAATAGAAGCTTATTATACCGGGATAATCCATCCTGATTTTAAAATATACAACGGGAAGGTCAATCCTGACCTTCATATTGCCCAGTACCTCCTCTGGGATATTGGTTCCGGAAGCTGAGTCATATTCGTAGCTAACTACCTTAATGTAATGATCCCCGCCAATCTTTTCAACCTCAATGGCATAGTAGTTGCCACCGGTAATTGCAAGTCCGCAGCAGTCTCCATCGGAAAGAGAAAGCTTAATTCTGACCCTTACCTCAATATTTGGGGAATGTACAAGCTGTGTAAGCACATTTGGCGCATCACAGATAAGATGATTTTCACTTTCAAAGGGCAGTGCAAAAAGCCTGAGCCTTCTGTTATCAAGCTCATAAAAGCTTTCACTTGGGTGTGCCTGCCACTGCCACTGATTACCAAGCCTTGCCCCGTCAAATCTGTCATTTTCAAGGGGCATAATAAGCTCACCTTCTTTTCCCACATCAGGCTTGGTGTATTCCATTACAGGCTCACCTATACCATCATTGTCCACATCAATTCCGATTTCAGGCCAATCATCCACCCATCTTGCAGGCTGAAGATGTGTAACACGTCCATAGGTTTCAAGATCCTGAAAATGAATAAACCAACTTTCACCGTTATCCAGATCAACAAGTCCTCCCTGATGAGGTCCGTTTATATTTGTATTACCCTGATGCATCAATATTTTGTGCTCATAGGGGCCATATATATCCCTGCTTCTTGCAGCCATCTGCCAGCCTGTACGGACACCGCCGGCAGGAGCCAGAATATAATAAAAGCCATTCCTCTTATATAACTTAGGACCTTCAATGGTAGGATGATTAATTCTTCCGTCAAATACCCTTACACCCTCATCCAGCAGTTTTGTGCCGTCAGATGACATCTTGTGAAGGAAAAGCTGACTCTTTATGCCGCAGCGGGATCTTGCCACACCTCTGATAAGGTAAGCCTGTCCATCATCGTCCCAGAATGGACATGGATCTATCCAGCCGCAGGCAGCCTGAACAGTAACCACATCACTCCATTCACCAAAGGGGTTATCTGTATGAACCATAAATATACCCTCATCGGGAGTAGAAAAGTAAATATAGTATCTTCCCTCATGGTACCTTATGGCAGGAGCCCATACTCCCTTACCATGCTGTGGTACATCATAGCTGTCAAAGGGAAGCCTGTTTACCGCATAGTTTATTATCTGCCAGTTTACCAAATCCTTTGAGTGCAGAACGGGCAGACCCGGAAAGTATGTAAAGGAAGATGCAACCATAAAAAAGTCATCTCCTACCTTTATTACATCAGGATCGGAATAATCCGAAAACAGAATCGGGTTTTTGTACTTGCCGTTGCCCAGATCTGCTGCCCATTTGCCCTTAACATTTTCATACATTGCTTATTATCCCCTCCGAAAAATCAATCTTGAATATCCTCGTATACCTTATCTCTTGTCATCAGGTCATAAACAGCCTGTTTTACATCTTTACCATTATAAAGCACATCATATATTTCATTTGTAATAGGCATTGAAACATTATACTTTTCTGCAAGCTCATAGGCTGCCTTGGCATTAATTACGCCCTCAACAACCATGTGTACCTCATTAAGTGCCTCATCAAGGGTCTTACCCTTACCAAGAAGGATACCTGCACGTCTGTTTCTGCTGTGCATACTTGTGCAGGTAACAATCAGGTCACCTATAC
>CASFCZ010000029.1 GCA_949293325.1 uncultured Eubacteriales bacterium
ACATTGTCAAAGTTTTTCAGATAATTGCCCTTAATATCTTCACCAAGGGTATCTGAACAGATGGCGTCAAGGGTATCGGTATCTGTATATCCACAGGCAATAAGCAACTTGAATACAGTGTAGTTGTAATTGAAAAGAAAGAGGGCAAGGAGAAGAAAAAACATAACAGCCAGCTCTATTTGCAGTCTTATATTACTTCCTTTGAGCCTTTTAATTTCGTCTTTTTCAGTGGCTTTTTTCTTAAATAGTTTCATTTACATCATACCCCCGTCAAGGCTGAGTATTTGACCTGTCATATAGCTGTTGTCCCTTGCCAGATAAAGGGCAAGATCAGCCACTTCCTCCGGCCTGCCGAATCGCCCAAGGGGTATTTCTTCGGAAAAGTCTGCCTTTTCTTCAGGACTCATAAAGTTGTTCATATCCGTATCAATGGCCCCGCAGGCAATGGCATTTACCAGTATCCCACTTGGAGCAAGTTCCCTGCCAAGTGCCTTTGTAAAGGCGTTTACGGCACCCTTTGAGGCGGAGTATATAGCCTCACAGGAGGCTCCTGATATTCCCCACATGGAGGATATATTTATTATACAGCCTCCTTTGTTATGTATCATCCGGGGCAGTGCCAAGTGAGTGCAATTCAGCATACTGTTTACATTGACGGTCATAAGCTCCTGCCATTGGGATGGTTCCATGGTGTTGAAAAGCCCCACATAGGATATACCGGCGTTGTTTACAAGTATATCCACTCCGCCGCAGACCTCCTTTGCAAAGGTAAAAAGTGCCTCAGCCTCTTTATAGTCGGATACATCGGCAGTAAAGGCAGTAGAAGAAGGGGATAGTGCCTTTATCTCTGAAAGGGTTTCCTTGAGCCTGTCCTCTGAGCGTCTGGTGTTAAGTATTACGTTATATCCTTCGGCTGCAAACCTTAAGGCTATTGCTTTGCCTATGCCCTTTGCGGAACCTGTAATAAGAACATTTTTATTCATTATAAGACCTCCCTGGTACTTGCAATAAAAACTAATTAATGTTATCATAGCTTAATAGAGGAAAAAAAACAATAATCAGATGGAGAGTTTTTATGAATAAGTTTTTCAGCGACAGACAGTTTATTAAAAATCTGGCTTATCTGGCTATACCTATTATTTTAAATGAGCTTTTGAATTCTGCCGTAAATATGCTGGATACCTTTATGGTAGGTACTTTAGGGGATGCACCTGTTGCGGCAGTAGGCTTGGGCAATCAGGTGTTTTTTCTTTTTACGGTGGTTGCATTCGGCATTAACAGCGGTACTGCCATATTTATGGGACAGTATATGGGTAAAAATGACCTGCCCAATGTACACAGAAGTATGGGTCTTGCCTTTATACTGACCTTTTTGACGGCCTGTATATTTGCCATTGCCGCAACGATTTTTCCGGAAAATATTATGAGGATATATTCAAAGGATTCCCAGGTTATTGAAATGGGAGTAGGCTATCTCAGGACAGTTGCAGTTGCCTATCTGTTTACGGCAATAACACTGGTGTTTAATTATGCACTTAAGATAAGCGGCAATACCGTACAGCCAATGCTTACTACCCTTTGTTCCTTCCTTATTAATTTTGTAGCTAACTACTTCTTTATATTTATAATGGATAAGGGAGTTACGGGTGCTGCCCTGGGTACTGTGGTTGCAAGGAGCTGTGAGCTTGTTATTCAGTTTATTGCCATGGTAAGGTTCAAAAGAGTTGTCCTTACAAAACCGGCGGATTATTTTAAGCTTGACCTTAAGTTCTGCAAGCCCTTTGTAGGTATAACCATACCTGTTATACTTAACGAAAGTATTTGGGCCTTCGGCACTACGGCATATAACGTTGCATATAAATACAGCGGTACCGTGGCACAGGCTGCTGTGCAGATAGCTTCCACCGTCCAGAGTCTCTTTATGGTAACGGGACTTGGTATCGGTGCTGCCTGTGCGGTTATCCTTACCAATACCCTTGGCGCAGGTGATAAACAAAGGGCTAAGGAGGACTCCCACAGGTGTATGTTTTTCGGTATACTTATGAGTATAATAATGGGCTGTGTCCTTGCACTTGCTTCACCCCTTATTGTAAGTATATTCAAGGTAGATGAGGTGGCAAGGAGTTATGCCCTTAAAATGCTGTTTGCAGTAGCAGTTGCCATAGTTATTAAAACGGCAAACTATGTAAATATCTGTGGTATACTCCGCAGTGGCGGTGATACGGCATACTGCCTTATCCTTGATGCGGCATCGGTATGGTTCGTAGGTCTGCCAATAGCTTTTATTGGCTCAGCAGTACTTGGACTGCCTATTTATGTTACATTCTCACTTGTGTATATGGAGGAGGCAGTAAAACTTATTTTCAGTACAAAACGTGTAATGAGCAATAAATGGCTTCGTACTCTGGTATAGTAAGGCAGCTTTGCAATATAATAGAATATAAGGAATGGGAGTGTGAGTATGGAGGAAATGGAAAATAATAATACACCTACGATTCATTCACATAATGATGAAAGGGCGCTTAAGCATGAGTTCAATAAAGGTGTGGTAATAGGTATCATCCTTGCCGTATTGTTTATTATTCTTGCAGTTTTGGGTAAAAATGCCTACGTTATATACAGCAACATACTAAAGGGAAACATAGATTATGAAAGCAAGGCAAAGATAATCTATGACACACTCAGTGAACACTATGTTGATGAGATAAGTGACGATGAACTTTATGAAGGCATATATTCAGGTATGGTGAATTATACCACAGACCAGTACTCCTATTACATACCCGCTGAAAGTTATGAGGACTTTGTATCCGGTACAGCCGGTGAATACGTAGGTATAGGTATAGTGGTAAGCGTTGATGAAAATGAAAATATTGCTATTCAGTATGTAATTGAAGGCTCTCCTGCAGAGAAAGCAGGCATATTACCGGATGATCTGCTTGTATCGGTGGATGGTGTCAAAGCAACCCTTGAAAATTACTATGATGTGGTAGATATGGTCAAGGGTGAGGAGGGTACTACCGTTGATCTGGAAATTTATAGACCTGCCCAGGCAATGACCATGGAAAAAACAGTTGAGCGAGCCAATATAGATACCATAACAGTATCCCATACCATGCTTGACAATGATATAGGCTATATACGCATTTCGGAATTTGACAGTATTACATACGACCAGTTTAAGGCAGCCCTTGATGAGCTTTCAGACAAGGGAATGAAGGGTGTGGTAATGGATGTGAGAGATAATCCCGGAGGACTTCTCACCTCAGTAACTGCTGTCCTTGACGAACTGCTGAATGAGGGTGTTATCACCTATACCGAGGATAAGTATGGTAATAAGGAGTATGAATATTCCACAGGGGATGGTATTGATATACCTGTAGTGGTTATTGCAAATAGTTCAAGTGCCTCGGCAGCAGAGCTTTTTACTGCGGCATTGAAGGACAGAGGCGTTGCCAAGGTGGTAGGTGAAACTACCTATGGTAAGGGTATTGTACAGACCACCTTCCCATTATCCGACGGCAGTGCAGTTAAGATAACCACAGCCAAATATTACACACCAAAGGGTGTATGTATACAGGGTATTGGTATTGAGCCTGATGATGAGGTAAAGGCACTTCCTGACTTTGAGCTGCCATATATGGCAAGTGCAAGTGCAGAGCTTGCAGAGGATGACATACAGCTTGAAAAGGCTGTTGAGATCCTGAAGGGAGAGATCCAATAAGGGGTCTGTTCA